>JALZOH010000484.1 GCA_030857305.1 Acidobacteriota bacterium | reverse complement strand
GATTGGTTGTTTGTTCGAGATTTACGGTTTGTTGATTGTCGTTTTCGGATGTTTCCGCGCCTAACTTTGAACTTTGAACCTTGAACTTTGAACTTACCGCCGCCGATGGGGGGTTCGGCTCGATTTCGCAGATGCCGCGCAGAATTTCCATTCGCCCGACGCCATAAATTTCATACGGTGATTTTTCGGTTAAAAGTTCGTAAAGAATCACGCCGAGCGAGTAAACGTCGCTGGCGGTGCTGATTGTCTCACCCTTGATTTGTTCAGGACTCGAATAAGCGGGCGTGAGCGGCGCGTTTTGCGTTTGCGTCTGCGCGTCCGTGTCGGCTTCGAGAATTTTTGCAATTCCGAAATCGAGCAGTTTCGCCTGTTCGTTTTTCGTGACCAGAATGTTTGACGGCTTCAAATCACGATGCACGATTAACTGCCGGTGCGCGTAAGCGACCGCTTCGCAAACTTGCAGAAAAAGATTTAATCTTTGCTCGGTATCAAGTTCGTTTTCGCGGCAATAAACATTTATCGGCGTGCCTTCGATAAACTCCATTACGTAATAAGGCGTTTTATCGCGGGTAAAACCGCCGTCGAGCAGGCGAACAATGTTCGGGTGTTCGAGTTTGGCGAGAATTTGCCGTTCTTTTTTGAATCTTTTAATGAGTTCGTCCGAGAAAAAATTGCGGTTGACGAGCTTGACGGCGACGCGCTGTTCAAATTCGCCGTCAAAACGCACGGCTTCAAAAACCGCGCCCATTCCGCCGCGCTGAATCTCGCGGACAATTTTGTAATGCCCGACGGTTTCTCCGACGAGCGACGAAAGCGAAAAAGAATCGGATTCGAGAGAAATCGGCTCGCCCAAAAAATCTTCGGCTTCGCGGTCAATTTCAATCAACTCGGCGAGTTCCCGATAAAGCGTTTCCTCATCGAGGCGGAGCGCGGCAAGATAAGCGGCGCGTGATTCGGGCGCAAGCTCAACCGCTTCATTGAAAATATCTTTCAATTTGCGCCAGCGATTTTGATTGTCGTTTTCGGCGTCCATATTTTATCGAATTCGTTACGCTCGACTTAATGCAGAAACACGCACGTCAGTAAGTGTGTTTGCGCCCTTACGTGCGGGCTTCAGCACGGCAGACATCAAGCGAAAGTCCTAACAAAAAAGCGTTTAGCCGTTCCCGTAAAGATTTCGATAAAGCCAGTTTCGCGCAAAGCGCCATTCGCGCATCACCGTGCTGAGAGAAACGTCTAAAAGTCGGGCGATTTCTTCAAAGGTTAAACCGCCGTAAAAGTGCAGCTCAATAATTTTTACCGCCTGCGCGTCGCGCTTTGCTAATTCGATAAGCACTTCTTCGAGCGCGATAACGTCAACCTCGTTTTGCTCAAAATCAATCAGCGTGTTTTCCTCAACCGCGCCGAGCGAAAGGTTTCCCCTGCCTTCGCCGCGTTTTTTGCGCTTTCGACGCAGGGCGTAATTGACCAGCACGCGCCGCATAATCGTGGAAGCAATGCTGAGAAAATAAACGCGGTCATTCACGTCGAGCGAATGCTGTTTGTGCAGCAGCAAATAAACTTCGTGAACAAGCTCGGTCGGACGCAAAGTGTGATTCGGTCTTTCGTTGTGCAGATGATAAGCCGCCAGGCGTTTTAGTTCGGAATAAACTTCGGGAATCAGTTTATCCAAATCTTTATCGTCTAACGTCGCAAAAAAATCATCTTCACTTGTCGCGTCCGGTTCTGACAATTTTCCCCTAATCCTTTTTTTGCACAACTTATCACGCAAACAAAATTTTTTCAAATTTTTTGACACAAAACCGTTCGTTTTGTTGCGTTACTGTTTGAAGCGCTCAAACCGATAAAGGAAGCCGCAGTTAATTACAGCTGTGCCACAGCGGTTCCAAATGTCTTTGCCTGTAATGCTTGAGGTTTGAGAACAAAGCGAAAGTATGAAAACAATTCGCCGCGCTGGAAAATACAAACTCACTTTTAAGTTATTCCTGTTCCTGCAGATTATGACGGCGACGGCAAAGCAGATGTCGCCGTATTTAGAAGCGGAACGTGGTATATCCAGCGAAGTCAATCAGGCTTTACCGGAATTGCATTTGGCGCGACGAGTGACAAGTCTGTTCCCAGTGCTTTCGTTCCTTAATATTGGCAATTGAGCGAAGCCTTTTGATTTGAAGGCTTCGCTTTATCAGTTACACAATAGGAGATTAAACAATGAAGAAAATACTTATATTTATGGTGATAGCAATTGCCGCGTCATCTATTGCTTTTGGTCAAACGAAAATGTCGAAAGACAATACGGTTGAGGCACGAGTTATCGCAATCGAAAAAGCAAGTTGGGAAGCGTGGAAAAATAAAGACAGTAAGTGGTTTCAAGCTAATCTTACGGAGGATGCTTTGCACGTTGATAGCGGAGGCGTGACCAATAAAGCGCAAGGCATCAAATCTCTTGCCGATTGTGAAGTCAAAAGC
>JALZOH010000077.1 GCA_030857305.1 Acidobacteriota bacterium | reverse complement strand
GAAGAAATCGCATCTAAAATCGGTTCTCGGATATTCAAAGGCAGAGCCTCAATCAGCGACGGATAATCTTGCGAAATAAGTTCTTCAGTGTAAGAATCAACAACGTTTTGAATTTTTTTGCGGAGAAATTCCTTCCCGAAAAGTTCTTCGACAATCGTTTCCTGCGAAACTAATTCTTCACCGACGGCTTTGCCAATTGCTTCCGCCAGACGACCCCGGTGGCGCGGAATCATTCCCTGCGGAAAAACGGTTAAGCCAAACAATTTTACCGGATTGCGCGGACTAAAAAGCATCCGCACCGCCAGCCACGCGCCGACATAACCGTGAACAGTTGCAAAAATTATCAGGAGTGCGACTTGCACCCATAGAAGTTTGAAAAACTCTTCAATAACTTGAAAAAATTCCATTGGTAATAATAAGTCCAAAGTTTAAAATCCAATACCCAATGTCTAATTATCAGCACATTTTAACTTTGGACTTATTAGAAAACTTGAAAACCTTTTGATTTAAGACAAAACTCGGAAAAGTCTTTTAGCCAGTCATAGCTTGCGCTGTAATTTTTCCATTGTTCGTCTTCGTCGCGGTAAAGCGTTCCGTCATCCGGTTTATCAGTGATGCTTAAATCCAGAAACATACGTTTATTCGGCACGAGACGCGGCAGAATTTCATCGCGGATTCTTTCGCCGATAGTTTGCGCCTCTTCGTTTGAGAACTGCGCGCCGGTCGCGTTGTAATTCATTTGCCGCAGTTTTCCCTCGTCCACAATATCAAAACTCTTGATTATTTCCACCGTCGGCTTCCAATTCCAGACGTTAGAGCGCAACTCGAAACTTTCCGACCCTAAATCCATTAATGTAAAACTCATAATTTTTTTCTTTTTCAACTCCCTGAAAAATGCTAAACGCTAAACCTGATTTGAGTCAATGAACTTTTGCCAAGAAAAAGTTATAATCGCTTTTTTATGAGCAAATCAATTTCATACTCGGACGCAGGCGTTTCGATCGACAACGCAAATTTAGCAGTGGCAAAAATCAGAGAATTTGCCAAAACAACTTTTAATGCCCGGACTTTAACCGAAATCGGCAGTTTCGGCGGTATGTTCTCAGCCGCTTTCCCTGAAATGAAAGAACCGATTCTTGTTGCTTCAGCTGACGGAGTCGGCACAAAACTCAAAATCGCGTTTCTCACAAATACACATCACACAATCGGACAAGACCTGGTTAATCATTGCGTGGACGACATTCTGGTGCAGGGCGCGCGACCGCTGTTTTTTCTCGATTATTTTGCGACCGGAAAATTAAATCCCGAGGTGACGGCTTCCGTCGTTGAAGGAATTTCAATCGCCTGCAGGGAAAACGGTTGTGTTCTGCTCGGCGGCGAAACGGCGGAGATGCCCGGTTTTTATGCTGCGGGCGAATACGATTTGGCAGGTTTTATTGTCGGAATCGTTGATAAAGCAAAAATTATTGACGGCAAAAAGATAATGTCCGGCGACGCTGTTCTGGCTCTGCCTTCGAGCGGTTTGCACACAAACGGTTTCTCGCTTGCCAGAAAACTACTTTTTTACGTCGGGCGTTACAAAATTGACACGATTCTGAAAGAAACCGGAGAAACCGTCGGCGAAACTTTGCTCAAACCGCATAAAAGTTATCTGCCTCTGCTCAAAGATTTACTTGATTCAAACGTGATAAAAGGTTTGGCACACATCACCGGCGGCGGACTTCTGGAAAACATTCCACGCATTTTGCCCGCAAACGTTTCGGTCGAAATCAAACGCGGAACGTGGGACGAGCTTCCAATTTTCAGCTTGATGCAGAAACTCGGAAACGTTAAAGAAACGGAGATGTTTCGCGCTTTTAATATGGGCGTAGGAATGGTAATCGTCTGCTCAGAAAAAGACAAAGAAAAAATCAAAACACATCTTGAAGGTTTGGGCGAGAAATGTTTTGAAATCGGACGAGTTGTTGAGGGAAATAAAGAGGTTTCGATTATTTAAAATAATTTAACGAAAGAATCCAGAAACGCAAAAGCCAGTAACAAGTAAAAATTATTAAAATGAAAATCGGCATTTTAATTTCCGGGCGCGGCTCAAATATGTCGGCGATTGTCGAAGCCGTTCAGAGCGGTTTTATTCCTGATTCTGATGTGACGGTCGTGGTCAGTGATAAAACGCGCGCAAAAGGCTTAATAAAAGCCAAAGAATGCGGAATTGAAACGCTTTCCATCACGCGGAACAGACGCACGCGCGAAGAACACGACGCTGAAATTGTTGCCGAACTCAAAAAGCGCGATGTTGAATTGATTTGTCTGGCAGGCTATATGCGCTTATTGTCAAAGGAATTTGTGCAAACGTTTCCAAATCGAATTTTGAATATTCATCCGAGTTTGCTGCCCAGCTTCAAAGGCTTAGAGGCACAGCGGCAAGCAATTGATTACGGAGTCAAAGTTTCGGGCTGCACCGTTCATTTTGTTGACGAAAACTTAGACCACGGCGCAATCATCGCGCAGAGAATTGTCGAAGTGAAAGACAACGATGCGGTGGAAACGCTTTCCGCACGAATATTGCAACACGAGCACGCGCTTTATGTCGAGTCAATTAAGCGAATCGTTGAAGGAAAGATTAAAATTGTCGGAAGAAGAGTCTTTTGTGAGTAGTCTCGGTCTTTGTTATTAAGATTTACACGAGGCAATAAATCCCAAGCGAAAATATGAGCAATTCAATATTTTTAAGAACATTTATCATACAGTTTTGACATAACTGTCCACAACGCTTAAACTCTAAGTTTTCACTTTAGGGTGAGGAGATAAGTAATTATGCCAAAGAGAACATTTCAACCAAACAACCGCCGCCGCGCCAAGAAACACGGATTTCGCGCGAGAATGGCGACCAAAAACGGTCGCAACGTAATCAAACGCCGTCGGGCGAAAGGACGCAAACGATTAACGGTTCAACATTACTAGACTTTTCTTTGCCGAAAGAAAATCGTTTGCGGAAACCGTCGGAGTTTCGCCGTGTTTATGAACACGGCACGCGTCTTGAAGGGCGTTTTGTGACGGTTTTTATCTTACCGTCGGAAACTTCCTTTCAGCGTCTCGGAATCACGGCTTCAAAAAAAGCGATCGGCAATGCGGTTCAGCGAAACCGTGCAAAACGTCTGCTTCGTGAATCGTTTCGCCTTAGCAAACTTGAGTTAAATGAGTTAGACGGTAAATACGATTGGGTCTTGAATGCACGGAGAAGTTTGTTGCGCGTTAAACTCGACAAACCGTTAGAAGAATTTCGGTTGATAATCGAAAAAGTTAAAAACAGCGAAGTTAAATTGAACAAAGGCGAAGAAAACGTCGTAAGTGCTGCAAAATGAAGTTTTTGATTTTAGATTTTTTGCGACTTTACAAGACGTTTCTCTCGCCTTTTCTGCCCCCTTCCTGTCGTTTTACGCCAACTTGTTCGGAATATGCAACGCAAGCTGTCGATAGGTACGGCGCATTTCAGGGAATTTGGCTGGCGGCGAAGCGTTTATCAAGGTGTCAACCTTTTTGTGAGGGCGGTCACGATCCTGTAAAATAATTATTAAAAATGGCGGATTCTAAACAACAAACACAATTTCGGTTTATACTTGCCGCAACGCTTTCAATGGCGGTGCTTTTCGGCTGGACGTATTTTTTTCCGACAAAAAGAACCGAACAAACAAATACAAACACGACGCAAGTTGTTGCAAACGCAACGCCTACGCCTGAGACGGTTCAAAATCAGACTCCTCAAACGTCATCGGTTGCCTCAACTTCAGACGAAACGCCGAATAAAGGAATCACAATTAAAACGCCGCTTTATCAAGCTAAACTCGACTCAAAGGGCGCGGTAGCGACGAGTTGGGTTTTGATCAAGAACAAATCTTCGAAAGGGGAAAAACTTCTTTTTGCCGACGGCGCGACTGAAGGCGAGCAAAAACCGCTTGAACTCATTTCGCCCGAATCGCTGAACCGCAGCCCGCGTGAGGTTCCTTTTCGTCTGGCAACAGGCGACCCAAATATTGATAATTTTATAAACGACCGCAATTACAATGTTTCAGTAAATGAAGAAAATGTAGAGCTCGGTGAAGGTCAAACAAAGCAGGTTGATTATGTTTTGAGAGATGAAGCCAGCGGTCTGGAAGTTATCAAAAGTTTTATTTTCAATGCCGATAGCTATGTCACCGATTTACAAGTTAAATTAACAAAGAACGGTCAACCTGTTCCAAACACGAAGCTTCTCATCGGCGCCAGCATCGGCGACCATAGCATTAATCACCACAATTATTATCATATTGAATCGGAAGCCGTCGCGTTTGTGAATGGCGATACGGAGCGGCATATTCCCGCTTCGCTCATTACAAATGGAGGGGACGCGGGACAACTGGCGATTAATGGAGCGATGGATTGGGCGGGAGTGGGTGATGCTTATTTTGCGATGGCGGCGATTCCGGCGCAAAAAACAAATGGGTTGGAGTATCGCGCCTCGAAATATGAAGTGGCGACCCAGCCTTTTTACGACGGAATATTCAGTTGGATTACGCGCCAGGCGACCGTTAAGGAAACGCGGCATCTGTTGACGGCTTATGTTCCGATCAACGCTGACGGTTCGACTAACAAAATCTACACCGGTACGAAAGATTATTTTGTTCTCAATCAATACAACGAAATTTTAACCGGCGCGGTTGGCAGACCGATAGATCTTGAAAATTTTGTAAACTTTAGTAGTTATTCCTGGTTCAGAGCAATTACCAAGCCGGTTACCGTCCCGATTCTTCACGCTTTAACCTTCATAAATTCATATACCAATAATTACGGACTGGCAATTATTATCTTTACCTTTTTCTTTTATTCCCTGCTTTTCCCGATGCGCTGGTATCAATCGAAATCCTTCAAGAAAGCTTCGGGCAACGCGCCTAAAATGAAGGAGTTGCAGGATAGATTAAAGGAAATGCAGAGCAAGGGCATTCCGGCAGACGACCCGCGAATGCGCGAATTGCAGATGGAACAATTGAGGATGACGAAAGACGCGCTGCCGATTGGCGGTTGTCTGCCGATGCTTCTTCAATTTCCCTTGCTAATTGCTCTCTATACAGCAGTTACAATTGCTATCGGTTTTCGCCAAGCATCGTTTCTGTGGCTTCCGGATCTTTCCGCCGGCGACCCCTGGCATCTGCTTGAATTCGGTTTTGCTTTCTCGATGATTCTTTCGATGAAATTTACGCCGCAAGCCGCCGTCGTGTCGCCCGAACAGCAAATGCAGCAAAAAATGATGACGTATCTGATGCCGGTAATGATGCTCTGGATTATGTGGAGCGCGCCCGCCGGACTGCTTCTTTACTGGTTTTTCGGTAACATCGTCAGTTTTGTTCAACAAATATTCATTAATCGGATGAACAAAACCGATGAGCCGCCATCCAGCGAGATTGTGCAGGCTGTTCCGAAAAACACTAAAAAAGTGAAGCCGAAATTTTCAACGTCTTAAAGGTGAAGAAGTTAGTGTATCTTCAAAACTTACCTCTTCCCTTCTAAATTTTTTCACTTTTTCACATTATTTTTATGAATGAAGTTTGTCAAAAAGCCCGGGAGTTTTTAGCCGATATAATCTCTGATTTACGTTTCGATTTGAGCGTTTCAGCAGAATGGACTGATGAAGGTTGTTTATTAAACTTAAAAGGCAAAGATACTCATTTTTTGCTTAATGAAAACGGCGAAATGCTCGATTCGTTTGAAACATTGTTATTTCAAATATTCGGTCGAGATCTTGATCGCGAACACCGTATTATTTGTGATGCCGACGGTTTTCGGCAGACACGCAAAGCCGAACTCCAGGCAATGGCGCGCTTTGCCGCGCAAAACGTCAGAAAAAACGAAATGCCATTTACATTTGGCGTGCTGAACTCAACGGAACGCCGCATTATTCACCTTAATTTGCAGAAAGAAAGCGATCTGCATACTGAATCGATTGGCATCGGCAAAGACAGACGCCTTCAGGTCCGCCTCAAATAAGTTTCAGGTTCCAAGTTTTAAGTTTCAAGTCGAACACAAACTCAGAACTATGAAAGATACAATCATCGCCCTCGCAACACCTCTCGGACGAAGCGGAATCGGCGTGATTCGCCTGAGCGGTGGAAATTCGCTTTCCATTGTTCGCAAACTTGTCCGCGATGAAAATCTCAATCCCAAACCGCGTTTTGCCGCGCTCCAAAAGATTTATGACCTTGAAACGAGCGAGATTCTCGACGAAACAATCATCACTTATTTCCAAGCTCCGCAATCGTTTACAGGCGAGGATGTTATCGAAATAAGCGGTCACGGTTCACCGATTATCTTGCGCCAAATTATTGATTTGTGTTTAAAATTCGACGCTCGAATGGCGGAAGCCGGAGAATTTTCGTTGCGGGCGCTGGCAAACGGACGGATGAATCTGAGCCAAGCCGAAGCGATCCGGGATTTAATTGACGCCCAATCCGTTGCTTCTGCCCGCCAATCAATTCGTCAATTGCGCGGCGAGCTTTCCAGCGAACTGCAGCCGCTAAAAGATGATTTGCTTGATGTTATCGTTGTTTTAGAATCTTCGCTTGAGTTTGTCGAAGACGATTTACCAGCTCTCCAAGCTCATAATATTAAAGAAAAACTCTTGAAAATTACTGGCAAGATTGAAAAAATGGCTTCAACTTTTCAGGCGGGCAAACTTCTGCGCGAAGGATTAAAGATTGCTCTCGTCGGTCGCCCAAACGTCGGAAAGTCAAGTCTTTTCAACGCTTTGCTGGGACATGAACGCGCTATCGTAACCGCCATCGCCGGTACAACGCGCGACCAACTCCACGAAAGATTTACGATCAAGAATATACCGATTTCTTTAATTGACACCGCCGGGCTTCGTGAAACTTCAGATACGGTTGAAAGCATCGGCGTCGAACGTTCAAAACGCACGATGGCGGATGCCGATCTAGTAGTTGTTTTACTTGACGGTTCGGAATGCTTAACGGTTGAGGACACAAATTTATTCGACCAAGCTAAAGACTTAAACTATTTGGTTGCAATAAATAAAAGCGATTTGGAGCAGTCGAAAATTAATCTTGACGGAGAAAGCAAAGTTCTGCATATTTCCGCGAAAACGGGTGAGGGTTTAGATCAATTGGAAAATGCCATCGTCGAGCCTTTTTCGACGAATAATATGGAAAACACGGGCTTTCTAATCTCTGATGCGCGCCATAATGATTTACTTCGACGTTCGATTTTGGAAATTGAAACATCGTGTTATTTGATAGATGAGCGAGCGAGTGAGGAAATTATTCTTATTGGTCTACACAATGCGCTCCGTCTCTTAGGTGAAATTACCGGTGAGACGACCACCGAAGATATGCTAACTCGAATCTTTTCAACCTTTTGTATTGGAAAGTAAGGGCATCAATTTTTTTAACAGCGGCAAGAAAATATTTTCTGATTTATGTAACAAAGTTTTCATAAAGCAAGACTAAACCTCCCTGCTTGATTATTCTACTATTTTTCGCAGTTGCAATTAAAACGCTAAAAAATTCAAAAACGACTATTATTTATTTATGTTTCATTAGCTCTCAAACAAAGCTAATATAATAAATGGTGAGTTTTATTAGAATCCCAGTGATTCACATACAGTAGGCAAAGCAAAAAATGATGAAATGGATTTTGACAGCGGTCGGTTTTCTATTGATCTTTTTGGTAGTTTTTGAAGTGTATATGACTGTGTTGCGAGCGCATAAACATCCCGGACCGGTCAGCAAAAAGATTAATCGTTGGCTGTGGTGGATGGCAAGTAACATCGCGCATCGTCTCAGTCAGCGGGTACGTCACTCGATTTTGAACTCGATTGGTCCATTGCTTTTGCCAATTTTAACCGGTGTGCTTCTTATTTTTCTGCTTGTCGGATATGCCCTTATCTATTACCCGCGTCTGCCCCAGGACTTTAATATCAGCTCCCAAACAGAAATAATCGATACGTGGCGCGAGGCTCTATATTTTAGCGGTGTTACGCTGCTTACAATCGGATATGGTGATGTAACGCCGCGCACCGATTTTATGCGTCTTATGGCTTTATTCGAAGGCTTATCGGGCATCGCTGTTATC
>JALZOH010000483.1 GCA_030857305.1 Acidobacteriota bacterium | reverse complement strand
ATGCTTTGGCGCAAACGCTGGGCGAAAACTTGGGAACAGGCAAAATTTTGCTCAGAGCGTTGCCGTCGAAATAAAAACAAAGAATAATAGACGAAAAATTTATTCGCCTTTCGCATCGACCTGTTTATCTGGTAATTATCTCGGTTGGCTCTTCGTTTTCTTCACCGCCGGTTTGAACGTAATCGTTTGTTCCGCTCGTTTCAGCAGGCTCGAGCGATGTAATTTCGACTTCCGCAACGCGCGCATTGGCTTCATTACGGCGTTTTTCAATTGCTTCCCGGGCTTTAATCATACTGCAATTGCCTTCGAGCAGCGCTCCGTCTTCGACTACCAGACGCGGCGAATAAATATTTCCCATAATGTGTGCCAGGCGTCCGAGTTCTACTCTTTCCGTCGCAATAACATCACCGTTAATTGTCCCGTTAATGACTGCTGCGGCAACCATCACATTGGCGTCAATTTGTCCGGTCGAACCGACAATTAAAGTTCCGTCTTCGGACATCACCCGTCCCGTCAGGTGTCCGTCAACCCGCAGCATCGACTGAAAATTCGTTTCACCCGTCAGAACCGTTCCGCTGCCGACATAACCGCTGAGTCGCCCTTCTTTTATGTCACGCGCGATCAGTTCGCTTTCAGAAATAGCGCCGCGCGAAGTGGTTTGATTACTGACAACAGACGGATTCAAAGAACCCAAATTTGAAGACCTCTGCTCCTGTTCCTGTTGCTGTGAATTTACCGGCTCGTTTGATTGTTCCGTTCTGGAACTTCTTCCCATTCTAATCATTTTTTGATGCCTCCGCTATAATCTATAATTGTACGTTTGCTTGAAGATTAAATATGAGAAAACTCTCGATTTCAAGCATAAAACTGGAAATTTATCTCATTTTTGTTCGGACAAAAATAAATACCTGTGAATTTTCAGATAGCTTACGTGTTTATAATAGATGACTTTTTTAATAACTGTCTAGTTATTTTCCGGTAGTTGTTATTTTCTGTGGTGCGTGTCAAACTTTTAGTCTTGGAGGATTTCCTAGATTGTTTGTAGAAAGTAGAACAAAAACAAAACTGCTCAAAAAAATGGGCGAAGCCATTCGCGATTTTTCGATGATTGAAGACGGCGATAAAGTAATGGTTTGTCTTTCGGGCGGGAAGGACAGCTACACGATGCTCGATTTACTGCTCGATGTGCAGAAACGCGCGCCCGTCAATTTTGAAATTCTCGCCGTTAATCTCGACCAGAAACAACCCGGATTTCCCGAACACGTTTTACCCGGTTATCTTAAAAGTATTGGCGTTGAGTATAAAATTGTCGAAGAAGACACGTATTCGATTGTGACGCGACTTGTTCCCGAAGGCAAAACTTTCTGTTCGGTCTGCTCGCGTCTGCGGCGCGGCATTCTATATAATACTGCCGTAGAAGAAGGCTGTACAAAAATCGCGCTCGGTCATCACGCCGATGACGTAATTGCCACATTTTTACTAAATCTTTTCTACGTCGGACAACTGAAAGCGATGCCGCCGATTCTGCATTCCGACGACGGGCGCAATACGGTTATTCGCCCGCTTGTCTATTGCCAGGAAAAAGATATTCAAAAATTTGCGGAAGAAAAACAATTTCCGATAATTCCGTGTAATCTGTGCGGCTCGCAGCTGAATCTGAAACGCGCCCGCGTTAAAAATCTCATAACCGAACTCGCCAAGGAAATCCCGAACGTTCGCTCATCAATGATGACAGCTTTGACGAATGTAACCGGCTCGCATCTTTTAGATAACGAGCTTTACGATTTTGAGAACTTTGCGCCGCTTTTGAAAAAAATCCCGCTCGGACACGGCAGCGTCGAAAAAGAACTCGACGCTGTTTTTGACCATTCCGATGCGGAATTTTTTGATAATAAAACTTTAGCTGTTCTCAGCAGTTAGTTTTTACCGACTGATTTTTCAATTGCCTGCGGCTTAAACATTTTAGTTTATTAAACGCCTCCTTATCGCCCGTCTGCGCCAGCAAAATCCGGGAATTTTCCTGTTTGGAATGTTTTATTTCCGCCGTCTGCTTATAAAGAGCGTCAGAATAGCAAAATCGTTCGGACAATTTTTGAAAAAAGTTTTCCACAGGTGGAAAACTTTTTGGCAGAAAATTATTTGAGAAACTCCTGCATTTAAGTTATACAATTTATGCATTATGGGATTGGCAAAACTAAAAACGAAAATCAGCATTGAGAATTACCTTGCTGGCGAACGCATTAGTCCGGTCAAACACGAATATGTTTACGGCGAAGTTTACGCGATGGCTGGAACGAGTGACAACCACAATCGAATTGCAGGAAGCGTTTATGCAGAACTTTCAAATCATCTGCGAAATTCGCGTTGCGAGCCTTTTATGGGTGACATCAAAGTTCGCGTTTCCCCAAATGTTTATTATTACCCGGACGTCCTTGTTTCATATGAAGAAACGGTTGAAGACACGCATTTTCGT
>JALZOH010000076.1 GCA_030857305.1 Acidobacteriota bacterium | reverse complement strand
CATAATAATTCTCCTTTTTAATGCGCCGTTTTTGCGGCTTCATTTACTAATGCGTTTCAGTTTCGGAAAACCTATCACGGACGGAAAATTATTTTTAAAGAAAAAAATCCGCCGACAGAAATTATCGGCGGATTTTTCGCAAGAGTTTGATATTTATTCCATACTTGCCGAATCGGTGAACGCGATAAATAAAGCTGAAGCCAACTGATCCGGCGGATATTCAGAGGAATTAACCATAGCGATGGCGAAATAACCTTCCGGCATTTTTATAAAAACCGAGCGATAGCCTTCTTGCAGACCATCCATCGCCGGCATTCGGCTGACACCTAAATTTTTCGTGATCCAGGGATGTGAATAGAAGGTTGACCAGACAAGCCTGTTATCAGCCGTTTCTTTGCTCGTGCCGTCAAACATTTTGGCTTTGACTTCGTTTGAAACGAGCGTTTCCGTCGCGTCGAAATTGGCGGCAAAAGCGGCAAGTTCGCGCGATGAAAGATACCAGCCGCCCTGCGCGTAGCACGAACCGTTTTGTTCACGTTCAGACCATTCAAATCCTTTGCCGCCGTCAAGCATTGATTTGTAAGCCTTAGCGTAAATTATGTTCCGCTTCGGATATTCGTTCGGCGCGTCGCAGCTCGGATTGATTTTCGGCGTGATTTTTACGAATGAATTGGCACGCATATATTTTTCAAATTCGTTGCCGAGCCGCTGAGTGATATACAAATCGTCAACTTTCAATTTCTTGCTTTTGATTTCCTCGTCGAGCGTGTCTCTCAATGTCGGGTTGGCAATCAACGGAATTAGATAAGTCAAAATAGTAAAGTTAAAGTTTTCATAATCCCGCACGTTGCGGTCGGCTTCATTAATCGGCTTCAGAAAGTAAATTAACTGAGACCTTTTTTGATAGCCTTTCGCCACAAAATCCTCTCTTTCTTTGGTAGTCAGCGCGCGCACGCCCGATTTGTGCTGAAGCAGTTGCCGGAAAGTTACCTGTTTCCAACTCGCGTGCATATTTACTTTCCAAATGCTCGGCAGATCGTAAAAAACTTTTTCGTCCAGCCAACTTTCAAAGGGTCTTCCCGACGGATTGATCGGACCTTTCGGACTCGAAAGCAGTTTCAAAAGCGCAGTGCCGGCGAAAAACTTTGCGGTGCTGCCGATGTTCGACGGCGTGTTGACCGTCATTTTTTGCTCACCGTCAATCTTGCGGCGGGCTTCACTACCGGCGACTTCGGCGACGATTTTTCCGTCTTTGAGCAAAACCGCCTGATAACCCAAAACCTGATTGTCAAAATTATATTTGATTCTTGAAGCAAATTTATCCTTGTCAAGTTTTAAAGTTTTCTTTTGTTTCACGACGATCTGGGCAAAACCGGCGGTCGTATTAAATAACACGCCGAAAACGAGTAACATAGCTGTAATTGTTTTAATTTTCATAATAATCTCCTGCATATAATCCGGCGCATTTTTCGCCGTTCAATTGTTAATGCGTTTGGATTTGCAAAAAACTATCATCAAAGGCGTAAATATTTTTTATTTCGCGCAAATGTGGTAAATTTAACGGTGAAATTCTTTTCAAAAAATGTCTACCGAATCAACAAAAGAAGTAACTGAATTGCTGCAAAGATGGAGCGGCGGCGATACGGACGCGCTCGAAGAATTAACGCCCGTTATTTACGCCGAACTGCACCGTATCGCCAAAAGTTATATGCGCCTCGAGCGCGACGGACACACTTTGCAAACTTCCGCGCTGGTCAACGAAGCATACGTTCGTCTGATTAATTGGGAAACCGCGAAATGGGAAAATCGAGCGCATTTTTTCGGCGTGTCGGCGCAATTGATGAGAAGAATTCTGGTTGACTTTGCCCGAAAGCGTCCGAAGATAAAAGACGGCTACGCACGCCACGTTTCACTCGAAGAAGCATTCACGGTAACGGCGGAAAAAGACGCGGATTTGGTTGCATTGGACGAAGCGTTAAACGAATTGGCGCAGTTCGACGAACGCAAAGCAAAAATCGTCGAACTAAAATTTTTCGGCGGCTTGTCGGTCGAAGAAACGGCGGAAGTTTTAAAGATTTCCGGCGTAACCGTGATGCGCGAGTGGAGCAAGGCAAAGGCTTGGCTGTATCGAGAATTGAATAATGTGTGAAGATTTTTAGCCACGAACAAACATGAAAGAACATGAACAAAAATTAAAATAATAAATTGACTTTCTTCTTTTTCGTGAAATTTTGTGTTTGTTCGTGGCTAGATTCTACTGATTTATGAACGCCGAACGCTGGAAACAAATTGACGAGCTTTTTGATGCTGTTTTGGAAATTCCAAACGCGCGGCGCGAAGATTTTCTGTCTGAAAATTGCAACGGCGACGACGATTTGAAGCGCGAAGTTTTAAGTTTGCTCAAAGCCCAAACGAGCGCCGATAAATTTTTGGAAAACTCGGCGATGAACTTGATGGCGAAGGAACTCGCGCAGAATCATACGGAAATTTTATCGCTCGTCGGCAAAGAATTTGGCACATACAAAATCGAAAGGGCGATCGGTGCGGGCGGAATGGGCGAAGTTTACCTCGCGCACGACGACAAATTAAACCGCAAAGTCGCGCTGAAAATTCTGCCCGCCGAGTTCCTGGCGGACGCCGAAAGAATCAAGCGTTTTGAACGTGAAGCACAAATGGTTTCCGCACTCAATCATCCGTATATCGTCACGATTTACGATGTCGGAAGCGCGGACGGCGTAAACTATATCGCCACCGAATTTGTCGAAGGCGAAACCGTTCGTGATTTGATAAATCGCGGCGTAAACCTCAAACAAACGCTTTCGATAATGTCGCAAACTTGCGAAGCACTCGCCGCCGCGCACAAAGCGGGAATCGTTCACCGCGATATCAAACCGGAAAATATAATGCTTCGTCCCGACGGTTTCGTAAAGGTTCTGGATTTTGGTTTGGCAAAGCTAACCGAACACACCGAATTTCAGCAAAGCCATTCAAACTATACGATGAAAGGCATCATCATCGGCACGCCCGCGTATATGTCGCCTGCGCAGGTGAGCGACGATAAAGTTGACCATCGAACGGATTTGTGGAGCGTCAGCGTCGTTTTATACGAAATGTTGACAGGCATAAACCCGTTTAAAGGCGAATCGAGACAGGCAACGTTTCAGAAAATTTTATCCGAAGAGCCGCCGCTTGTTTCCGAATTGAGTGGAAAACTTTCCGTTGAACTCGACCAAATTTTGAAAAAGGCTTTGGAAAAAGATGCGGATGTTTCCTATCAAACCGCTTCCGATTTACGCGCCGATTTAAAGCGTGTGCGGCGCGAGATTGACTCGTCACCGTCTTTGCGAAGCGCGAGCGAAGCGCGCAAAGAATCGGCTGATAAAACGCGCACAAATTATCTGCCTATTGCCGCCGGAGCGATTGCTTTAATTTTGATTGGATTCGGAGTCTGGTTTTTCTTCAAACAATCCAAATCGGAAAAATCTGTCGAAGCTGTCGAGTGGGCGCAGGCAAAACACGCGCAGCTAACTGATTCTTACGAGACGGAAAGTTATCCGAGTTTGTCGCCGGATGGGAAAGATTTTATTTACACATCGCAAAACGGTGACAACAATGATATTTTCCGGCAAAGAATCGGCGGGAAAAATCCGACGAATTTAACCGCCTATTCACCCGCTGCCGATTGGATGGGGACTTTTTCGCCGGACGGTAAATTTATCGCGTTTCGCTCCGAACGCAAACCGGGCGGAATTTATCTGATGGAAGAAACCGGCGAAAACGTGCGGCGCGTGTCGGACACCGGTTTTCATCCGTCGTGGTCGCCGGACGGCAAACAAATAGTCGTTAGCGACAAATCCTCCGATGTCGCTACGAGCCATACGATTCCCAACAGTTCTTTGTGGATAATTGATGTCGAAACGGGAAACAAAAAGCCGCTTGATACGAAAGGCGACGCGGTTCAGCCGAACTGGTCGCCAAACGGAAAGCGAATTACCTACTGGTTTATCGAAGAAGGAAAACTAGGCGAAATCGCCACGATTCCGGCTGGCGGCGGCGAACCTGTCGTTATCGCCAGAGACGCGGCGATGGACTGGAATCCGGTCTGGTCGCCTGACGGGAAATACGTCTATTTTGGCAGCGACCGCGGCGGGCATATGAATATCTGGCGCGTGGCGGTTGACGAAGAAACGGGAGCGGTTTCAGCCGAGCCGGAAGCCGTTTCGACGCCTTCGACGTTTGTTCGCCACCTTTCATTTTCGCGCGACGGAAAAACCCTTGCTTATATTCGCTACGAAACGCAGTCAAATCTGCAATCCGTCGCCTTTGACCCGGAAAAGCTCAAAACCGTCGGCGAAGTAAATATGATTACGCGCGGCAATCGGCAGGTTAGCACGCCCGCGCTTTCGCCGAACGGCGAGAATTACGTTCTTCGCTACCCGTCATTGACGCAGGAAGACATTGCGATTTTCAGCCGCGACGGGTCAAACCTGCGATATTTAACCAACGACAAATTCCGCGACCGCACGCCGCGCTGGTCGCCCGACGGAAAGCGAATCGCTTTTGCTTCGGACAGAAGCGGAAAATATCAAATTTGGATGATAAACGCCGACGGCTCGGACTTGCGGCAAATCACATTTTCCGAAAAAACCGGAGCGGTTGCGCCAATATTTTCGCCTGACGGGTTGAGGATTGCTTTTTCGGAAATAGACGGCAAAAACCAAGCGCCGTTCATTCTCGACCTGAGACAATCGTGGCAAGAGCAAATGCCCGCACCGCTTCCGCCTTTGCCGAATTATAAAGGCTCGTATTCAGCGCGTGATTGGTCTGCTGCCGGAAACAAATTGCTGCTGTCACTTTACGAAGCGGAAAACAGCGAAAACGGCATTAGTGTTTTTAATTTTAAAACCTCGACCTACGAAAAAATGATTGATTCCGGCTCGTATCCGATTTGGCTGAAAGACAACCGCCATTTTATTTTTGAAAAACAAAACACGATTTTCGCTTTCGACACGCAAACGAAAAAAACGACCGAAATTTATAAACCTTTGTCTTACGCTATCCAACACGCCAACGTCTCGCCCGACAACCGTCTGATTTATTTCCGCTATTTGCAGGTTGACGCCAACGTCTGGCTTCTCGACGCTTCGCAAGGTCAATAAGATATTGATTTAATTAGAAAAGATGTTACAATTCAAAAACTTTATGCAAATTGTTCCAACAAATCTTTCCAAAAAACTTCTCAACGAACTCGGTATTGCGCCGAAAGAATCCTGTCGTTTCTAATTGCCGCCTTTTAATTTAATTCTCTTGTTTGGATTTATTACGCGAATCCGATTTCTAATCGTTTTTTAAATACGATAAAATTTTAATTTCAAATTTATGCTTAAATTTCACAACACATTATCGGGACAACCGGAAGAATTTCAACCACTCGACGGCAACGACGTGCGGCTTTACATTTGCGGTCCGACGGTTTGGTCTTTCGCGCACATCGGCAATTTTCGCACATTCACGTTCGGTGATGTTTTGCGGCGTTATCTGAAATATAAAGGTTTTAATTTAACGCACGTGATGAATTTGACGGATGTTGACGACCGCATTATTAACGAAGCGAAAAAAGCCGGAAAGACGATTGAAGAGTTTACCGCGCCGTTTGTCGAAGCATTTTGGGAAGATTCGGACGCGCTTGGAATCGAAAGACCAGAAATCGCGCCGCGAGCGACGGAACACATTGCGGAAATGATTTCAATTATTGAAAAATTGCTGGAAAACGGTCGCGCTTACGAATCGGACGGCTCGATTTATTTTCGCATCTCGGCATTTCCCGATTACGGTAAGCTCTCGAAAATAAATTTCGCGGGCAACATCTCCGGGGCGTCGGGCAGAGTTGACACGGATAAATATGACAAGGAAAACGCCAACGATTTCGCGCTCTGGAAATTGGTTGATGCTCAGGAGCCGACCGGTTGGGACGCGAGTTTCGGGCGCGGGCGTCCGGGCTGGCATATCGAATGCTCGGCGATGGCAATGAAATATCTGGGCGAGACCTTCGACATTCACGCGGGCGGTGTTGATTTGAAATTTCCGCATCACGAAAACGAAATCGCTCAAAGCGAAGGCGCGACGGAAAAGCAGTTCACCAAAGTTTGGCTGCATTCGGAACATCTGAAAGTCGAAGGTGAAACAATGTCAAAATCGCTGGGAAATTTTTATACCTTCCGCGATTTGATGGCGAAAGGTTATTCGGCTGTGGCAATTCGCTATCTGCTTTTGTCAGTTCCCTATCATAAACAGTTGAACTTCACCTTTGAAACTTTAGACGGCGCGGAACACACGATTGCGCGACTACGCGATTTTAAGAAACGATTGCAGGAAGCGTATTTGACTGACGGTATTAACCCGGACTTACAGGAAAAAGCCCAAAAATATCTCGTCGATTTTGAAGAAGCGATGGATGATAATTTAAATACTTCCGTCGCGCTTGCTGCGCTTCACAATCTCGTCCGTGAAGTCAACACAGCACTCGCGCATGAAGTCGTCTGCACCGAAGACCGCAGTTTGATTCTGCATACGATTGATAAATTTGATTCGGTTCTCGGCATTTTCGGCGAAGAAAAAGCGGAAATGCTCGATGCGGAAATTGAATCGCTGATCGAAGAGCGTCAAACGGCGCGTCACAATCGAGACTTTGCGCGTTCGGACGAAATTCGAGATTTGCTGGCGGAAAAAGGCATCGTTCTTGAAGATACCAAAGACGGAGTGCGCTGGAAGAAAAAATAATTTTATCAAAAAGGAAAAACGAAATTGAAAAAGCATTTATTTCTCTTTTTTATTTTTGCACTTCAAACAAAAATGCTTTTAAGCCTTGCGCTTCAAAAACTTTTGGAGCGCTAATTTTGTAGCCTTTCGCAATTAAATTTTTGAGCGGCGGTTTTGTTTCATTCCATTCTTGATCACGAAAAGCGACAAAGAATCTTTCGTCGCCTTCAAAACGGTCGATTGCTTTAACTTCGTCAAATCCGCGCGGCAGGAAATACGCTTTGTCTTCGATTAAATCTTCAATTCCGTTAACTTTAATAATCTGAAAGTTGCTTTTTGAATCGCGTCGCAGAGCGAACCAAAAATGATACGCCACCAAATCTTCAAAGGTGTAAATTTTGATGGATTCGTTTTTGTCAAAAGTCGATTCGCCTAAATTTTGCGCGAGATTTTCCCAGGCGCACCAGATATATTTTGGATCCTCGCGCGTTAGTTGGAGCAGAAAAGCCGCTCCGAAAAGCAGAAAAACCAAGCTCAAACTCACAATTTGCAGCAACGGTTTTATTGAAATTTTTGAAAATAAAAGCGCCGCCAAAATTGTCATCGGCGCAAAAACGATTATCAAATGGCGCGTTCCCCAAATCGAGTAAGGCAAAATCCAGCTTAAAACAAATGCCAGCAGAATCGGCGTAGAGACAAAATATGTCAGAAGATAAAATGCGCGCTTTTCTTGTTCGTCTGTTTCCTTCCAATTTATAAGACGCAAAACGGCAATCCCCGCGACAATAAAAATAATCGGTACGGTGATCAAAAAAATTGCGGTTGAGTCTGTGTTGCTTTGTTCAAAATAAACGGGCTCGAAAAGGTCAAAAACGAACTGCAAGATTGATAAAAGATTTGGCTTTGTCATCCAGCCGATATTTTGTCCGACGCTCGATTTGGTATTTGTCGCCTGCCAAAGCGCGTAAATCCAAGGCGCGAAACAGAGTGTCGTAATGCCGAACATCAAGAAAACATGTTTAATTTTTTCGCGTTTTAAAGTGATAACCGCCAAAATTTCCGTCAATATCAAAAACCAGCCGAAATAATGAGAATAGACAAGCAGAATATTGACAATTACAAAAAGCAAAAATCCTTTGCCGGTATTAAGAAAACGCACAAAAAGCCACATCGACAAAAGTCCGAGACAAAGCAGAAGACTGTACATTCGCAACTCTTGTGAATATTTGATTAGCGAACCGTTGACGGCAAAAAATGTTAAAGCAAGTGTGATTGTCGAAAGATTCAGTTTTAATTCACGCGCCAGTAAAACGAACGGAATGATGGCAATTATTGAAAAGAAAACAGGAAAAAATCTGAGCC
>JALZOH010000075.1 GCA_030857305.1 Acidobacteriota bacterium | reverse complement strand
CAAACAGTATTTGCAAATCAACGGCAACAAAATGTTTACGAGTTTGAACACAAATCCGGTTGAACTCGCCGGTTTGTTAACGGCTTTAGCCGGAACATTTTTCGTTATTCTTTTTGCGTTTAGAACAGAAAAGCTGCGCGAACGGCTTCCCTCGCTCGAATCGCTCGACGGGTTAATGTATAAAACTGCATCACTGGCGTTTGCCGGTTTAGCGATGCTTTTAATTACGGGCGCAATCTGGGCAAATGAATCCTGGGGACGACCCTGGGGTTTTGACTCGAAGGAAACTGGCGCACTGATCGCCTGGTTGACCTATGCCGGATTTCTGCACACCAGAATTTCCCGCGGATGGACGGGCAGAAGTTCTGCCTATTTTGCCATTGTCGCATTTCTTTTCGTAATTTTTACATATTTAGGCGTGAGCTATTTGCTTCCCGGACTTCATAGTTACGCATAAATGAATTATGAGATTGTTTAACAATTAATTTTCTACTGAGATTTGAAACTCTAGATGCAGAGAAATATTTTATTCGGAATTTGCGGTTTAATAGTTGGCTTGCTGATTGGATTTTTTTCCGCAAACAGTATTAATAGAAGCGCGACTTCGCAAATTAACACTTCACAAAATTCATCAAATATTCCTTCTGCGCTCCAGCAGATACCAAATATAACTGTCAAGGATCAGCCGCAGCAGCAAGGCGGAATGCTGCCGCAAATTGCTGAAACTCTCGACCGGGCGGAAAAAGAGCCGAACAACTTTGAAGCTCAGACCAAAGCCGGTGATATGTACGCCAGGATTCAGAGGTTTGATAAGGCAATTGAATTTTACGAAAAAGCAAACAAGATTAATGCCGACGATTATCAAACAATTGTTAAAATCGGAAACACTTACTTTGATACGAAAGAATTTGAAAAGGCGGAAAAATGGTACCTACAGGCTCTCGAAAAAAAATCGGACGACATTAACGTCCGAACCGATTTGGGAATAACTTTTGTTGAGCGGGCGAAACCTGACTTAGACCGCGCCATCAAAGAATTTCAAACTTCGCTTAAAACAGATGCCGGACACGAACCGACGCTTTACAATCTGGCGGTTGCCTTTTATAAAAAAAATAACATTGAAGAAGCACGAAAGATTCTGGCGCAATTTGAAACAATCAATCCACAAAGCTCGCTGGCAACAAGATTACGCGAAATAATTGCTCGGCAATAAAAAGATTTTCCTACTTGATTATTTATTCAATCGTCATCTTGGCAACATTGAGAATTGAATAGCGTCCGCCACCGCCGTCTTTTAAGATTATCGTTAAAATACCTTTATCCACGCCCATTTTTATCACTTCGCTCATCGGATACTCAATTTTTGTTCCATCCTTAAATAAAACATTTAATCTGATATTTTCAAGCGGATTGGGTTCGATAGCCTTTTCTTTTTTGTTCTTTTTCGTGGCTATTTTTGTTTTCGGTGTTATTTTGGCGATGATTTCTTCGTCCGTTTTTCCTTCGGGTGAGGCGGCTGCTTCAGTTTTGTTTACTTTTTCTACTTTATTTTCTACCGGCGCTTTCTCAACTTTAACTGTATCTTGTTTAACGATTTCCTCAGTTATGATAACTTTTGGAGCATTATTTACTTGATTTTCAACGGCAGCTTCAATTTCCGCTTTCGTCAGAGATTCTTTTGTTTCTTCTTTATTTTCCGCTACCGCTTCGATTTTATCTTTTTCTTCCTCTTTAACATTAACTTCTTTCGGTCTTACTTCGATAATTGTCCCGACGGAATTGACGCGAATATTACTTTGATTTTCGGTTTTGACCTCCGGCACCGGCGGCGCGGCATTTTCAGCTGTCGCTTCCAAAGGCTGAAAACTCCCGGCGAATTTGATTTTGAAGGTTGCCGCGTCGTCATTCGGAGATCGACCCTCGACGCGCAGAATGAGTTTTTCAGGCTTTCGCAGGTAAACTACGCGCCCTGTTTCGTTTTCCGCATCGCTCGAATAAACCGTTATTTTTGTTAAAGGGCGCAAATTATCAGTTGTAAAAATGTCTATGCTCCCATTCAGGTTAGCGGTTAGAACATTGACGAAAACATCGCCTTGAGAACCCTTAAAAGCGTAAAAATATGTTGTCAGACGAGCATCGCCAACATCTCGCGCCGGAATATTTCCGCCAATTTCGTTTGTCGTTATCGAGGTTGGAAAATTTTGATTCGTTGATTGAGGGAAAACATTTAAAGTGCCAAATGCAAAATATATGAAGCAAAATATAAAAAGAAAATATTGAATTTTGAATTTTGAATTGTTCATTTTAAATCAAATCCTTTCGCCAATGGACAAGTCTTGATGTTTCGGTGTAGCCAAGTTTTTGATGGGCAGTTAAACTCGAATCGTTGTCTATTTCCGAATCGGAAGCCATTTCTTCACAACCTTTACTCTGAGCCCATTTTTCCGCTTGCTTGACAAGTTTTCGACCGATCCCGTTTCGTCTGTATCCCGGTTCTACAAACCAACCTTCCAGATAACCAACGTGGTCTGTGTGGCAATCTTCGACAAAAGGTCGAATACTAGCTTCAAGGAATCCGATAATATTTTCGCCTTCGGTTTCTGCGACCAAGACAAGCTGCATATCAGTGTGCTCATAGATGTCAACCATTTCCGCCTTGTGTTCATCGTCAGATGATTCATCCCACAAAAGTTTCCGCAGCCTGAACCATTCGGAAAGATCTTTTTCCTGCAACCTGCGTATTCTGAAATTTTTTTCGCTCATTAAAAAGCGATTTTAGCAGTCTTAGCGGCAGAGGACAACAACAAATATTCGCCATAAAAAAAGCCGGATTTAGCTTCCGGCTTTTATATAATTTTCATATTTTAAGGAATAAGAGATATTACTGTCATTCTCCGCTTCCCGCACTTACCGCTTTCGTTTTGTCCTGCAAGATTTCCAAAGCTTTTTTCATTTGCAAATCTTCTAAAGATTGCTTCGGCTGCTCCTTAATCTTTGGAGTCGGCGAAGGCTGCGGCGTTGCCTGGGGTTTCGGCTCTTGGTTTTGTTCTTCCTGCTGTTCAACGAGGTCTTCGACATCAATCGGCTCGGGAGTTTCAGGACGTTTCACTTCGATTGACGGTTTGACACCCGAATCGGCGCGCTCCTCCGATAAAAATGTTTTCCCCGTTGCCGAAGCCCATTTCGCGATTGTCAGGAGAAGTCCGTCGCCGCTTCGAAGCGGAAATAATTGCTGCTGCGTTCCCGCGCCGAAACTGCGCTCGCCGACAACTTCGCCTCTCTGTTTTTCAAGGATTGCCGAAGCCACGATTTCAGCCGCGCCCGCCGTTCCTAAATCAATAAGCGCAATGACTTTACCGTCGAAAATAAAATTTTTCGGATCAGCGGCAAACGATTTTGAGACTTTGTTGTCGCGTCCGACAATTTGGGCTAAATTCCCTTCTTTGATAAATAGATTGGCGACTTCGACGGCATCATTAATATCTCCCGCCGCCACACCGCGCAAATCGAGAACTATTTTTTGAACGCCCTGCTTCATCAAATCCTTTACACGAATACGAATATCTCCGGCTTCGCCCGGCTCTAAACTATAAACCTTTATGACGCCGATTTTTCCTTCTTCTATTTTTATTTCAACAGCCGGAATTTTATAAGCTCCGCGCGTGACAGCGATAGTTTGAGGTTTTTCGCCGGTTCGCAGAATGCGCAAGTTAACTTTCGAACCTGCATTACCGAGAAGAAGCTGGCGCGCATCATAAAGTGAAAGGTCGCGTGTTGCTTTGGTTTCAATATATTCAATGACATCGCCTGATTTAAGTCCGGCTTTGTCGGCGGGCGAATCTTTGATCACGGCAATCACATACAAATAAGAAGAAATCTGGGAAAACTCCGCACCAATGCCCGCTAAAGTATTTTGCTTTTTGCCTTGAAAATCCTTAACTTGTTCGGCAGTCAGATACGAAGAATACGGATCAAGACCGTAGGCTAACCCGCGCAAAGCACCGGCACGAACTTTTTCAAGATTCGGTTCGTCAACATAATCGTTTTGAATGTGCTGCAAAACGCTTTCAAAAATGCGAATCTGGGCGCCCGCATCATTTATCGGCTGCTGTGCAAAAGCCGGCGACCAATTTTTCAACAGTCCGCCAAAAATAGCGTAGAGTGAAATTGCAAACGAGATTAAAACAAGAAAAATTTTTCCGCGGTATGACATTTATTACCTCTTTTTAGTGGATAATTGATAATTGATAGTTAATAATGGCATTAATTTGTCAGAAATTATTATCAACTATCAACTGTCAATTATCAATAATATACGTGCAAGAACAAGAAACAGGAAATAATTCTGAATTTACAGATGTTTTACGCGCTCCGCAAA
The DNA here is from genome assembly GCA_030857305.1 of Acidobacteriota bacterium. Lineage (GTDB taxonomy): Bacteria > Acidobacteriota > Blastocatellia > Pyrinomonadales > Pyrinomonadaceae. Next base: position 3,751 of record JALZOH010000075.1, on the reverse strand, counting down.
GCGGCAGATTACTGGCGCTTGATTTAGGTACGAAACGCATCGGCGTTGCTGTCAGCGATGAACTTCAATTTACGGTTCGCCCCGTCTGTGTAATTGAACGCAAATCTTGGAAAAAAGTTCTCAAACAAATCATCGCCCTTATCGAGGAATTTGATGCGGTCGGACTTGTTTTAGGTTTGCCGTTTAACTTTGACGGCAGCGAAAGCGAAATGTCGGCTGAAGCCCGACGTCTTGCTGGAAATTTCTCTTTATCGGTAAGCATTCCAGTTATTCTGCAAGACGAGCGCGTTTCTTCATACGCAGCAAAAGGTTATTTATGGAAAAGCGGTGTAAGCGAAAAAGAAGCTCGGAAGCGAGTTGACAGCGAAGCCGCCGCGATAATTTTGAGTGATTTTATAACACTTAGAAATCAAATGTTAGAGAAAGATAAGGTTGTATTTGATTGATACCATAGCCGCCTAAAAATGATTTTACTTGCTTAATTTATACATTGCTGATTGAAAAACCGTATTTAGTCAATAAAGTATTTTGAAAATATTTACCGGGCATTTTTTTTATTAGGAATACTGATTGGATAATCTACTCCAGGAGGCATTCGTCGGTATACCGGCTTTAGCGGCGGAAGTAGTTTTCCATCAACACAACCTCGTGATACAAATACCACGTCGCCCTTTTCCAACCATACGTCTTTTGCACGTCCTTGTTTAATTTCTCTTAAATCAATTTCCAGTTTGATTTTTGTTTTGTCTTCGGCAGATTGTCGAATCAAGTATAAAGGATGATTCGCAGTCTTTAAAACACCGCCAATCGTTGCTAATGTTTGAGTTAGCGAAAGCCATTCTGATGTTTGGGGCAACGAAAGCACTTCTTTTGTTCCGCGAATATGCCCTGTCCAAACTTCGCCTGCAATCAACACCCCTTCAGGAAGAGGAGATAAATTATAGACAGATTTTATGACGGATAAAATTTCTTCTGCTGATGGTTGACAAGATTTATCTTTTGTCAAAGATTCTTGAGCATGAACCTCACTTTTATCAAAAAGAATTAAAGTAGCGAATAAAACGCTTAGAATTACCTTTCTCATACCACTTCTCCTTAACTATTATGTACAGTTTCAATAAGGGTTGTATATGAAACTAACAATAAGTTTACTGCAACACAAATTAAAAAATTATCGAATTTTTCTTAATTACAATTTGGGCGTCAATAAAATAATTTCTTTCGTCGCCTTTTCAACCGCCGACTTTGTAAAAGGAAAAACTGGCGTGTTGCCTGTTTTCCAGCTTTCCAGTTGGTCGCTCCAATGCGGAGATTTCGGGTCGCCGCTTTCGCCCGTAGTGATGCCGTGCCGCGTTGCGTCCCAATCGCCGGGCACTGCAATAAGGCGCATTGAAACCGCGCCGCCGACATTCGGTGAAGCGGCAGAACCGGTTGCTCCGTTGAGCGGAAACGTTGGAACAGTAAATTGCGCTCCGATCAGCGGCGCGATTGCCAGCGGATGCGAAAAGCGTACTTTATTTGCCTCGCCCCATGCCCATTTTGTTTGGTCGGCGCCGAATTTTTTACTTAGATTGGCGAGCGCTTCGGTTTCAGAGGAGCGAAGCAGAGCCGTGTAGTCCGCAAATTCTTTCGGCAGCCATTTTTTTGGTTTATCCGTTAAAAGCCGTTCAAAGAAATTGCCTTCGTTTGCCCAGCTCAATGTTTTTGCTTGTTCCGCACCAAAGTTTGCCGCTAAAATTTTATTGCGAAATACGTTGCGAATTTCATTAACGACGAGCGCCGCTTTTGAATCGCTGTTCATTCGTCCGTCCCAATTGCCGATTAACTTCAGAGTTTCCTCGGAAGAGGCTCTTCGCGCGACGATTTCTCTTGCGAACCGCGAATTCAAAACGCTGAATGTATCGAATTGAAAATCGCGCATATCGTTGATTGTTAATTTAGAATTTGCCGCAAGCAGTTCTTTCAAACGCGCTGCTCGAAACGGTACAAAAACGCGCGCAATCAAATCGTGATGCTTATAGGAGTTGCCAACAATACGCTGATTTGCCGTCACAATAAAATTTTCCGGCGGATTGTATAGATTCGGTAGTTCTTCAAACGGAACAAATCCGGTCCATTCACCGTCGTTTGTTTTTCCGTCAAACGGCAAACTTCCGTCGCCCGTTCGGCGAATCGGAATCTTCCCCGCCGCGTACCAGCCGATATTTCCCTTAATGTCGGCATAAACAAAGTTCTGCATCGCGCCGCCGTAGCGTTTGAATGCGGACTTAAATTCTTCCCAATTCTTTGCCCGATTCGTAAAATAAAAAGCATCCAGTTCGTTATTTTTCGGGTCGAACGCTGTCCATTTTAGAGAGTATCGCTTACTGCCATCTTCAAGAATAATTACACCGTTGCGAGTTGTAACAACGTCAAGCGTGACCGTTTCAGTTGCAGGATTTAAAGGATTTTTACGAACCTTTATTTCTTCGCGTCGTATGTTTGCCGTTTCAAACCCGTTCGGAGTTTTGTAGCGCAGCGGATTTTTTTCGTCGAATTCTTCCAGATATAAATCCTGCACATCCGGTCCGACATTCGTTGCGCCCCACGCAATGTTTTCGTTGTGTCCGAGAACGACCCCCGGTGAACCCGGAAGCGTGACGCCCGCGGCTTTTATATTCGGCGTGCTCAAATTTACCAGATACCAGATTGGCGGTTGATTTGCCTGCAAATGCGGGTCGTTGGCAAGAAGCGGTTTACCGTCCAGAGTTTTCTTGCCCGACACAACCCAATTGTTACTGGCGGCTAAATTTTCCGCATAAAAACCGATGCGTTCGAGCGAACTCCGCCGAACATTTTCAGCTTGATTTAAGGCAGTCTCAAGTCTCAGGTCCCAAGACTCAGTTTGATGACTTGAGACTTGAGACTTGAGACTATCGTTTCCGATGAGCAAGACATCGAAATTCGAGCGCGGGTCAAACATTTCAGCGCGTTTATCGACAGGAATCATCGCTTTTACCAAATCCTGCCGCCATGTCGAACTAAGCGCGTCGGTCAAAATCTTGCCGATCAAAATTGAATCGGCAGCGCGCCACTCCCGCGGGCGATACTGCAAAATCTGAAATTCAACCGGCAAAGTTTTTTCATCGAGCGTGGCGATATGAGCATTTACACCCCGCGCATAATTTTCGAGGGCAGCGCGAACTTCCGGCGCCATGATGGGAAGCGTGTCAGTCACAATTTTGGCAAATCCAAATTTGCGCCAGCGTTTATCCTCTTCAAGCGTCGTTGCGCCGAAGATTTCAGCCGTTTCGCCGCCCGCCACTCGCCTGTATAAATCCATCTGCCATAAACGGTCTTGGGCAATTGCGTAACCTTGCGCAAAATACAAATCCGCTTCGTTTTTCGCTTCAATGTGCGGAATCCCGCGCTCGTCCCGCCGAATTATCACGTCTTCTTTCAAACCTGCAATCGATAAAGTTTTATCAATTTTCGGCACGGTCTGCGCCCAGCAAGCGGTTGAAAACACCAATAAAATCAACAAAAGAACCAGCCAATTTTTTCTCATTTTCATATTTTCGACTTTTTTATTTTTTCCTGCAAATTTTGCCATTGGAAAGACAAACTTTTCTAGTATCAGATGCGCTAAGTCAAAAGCATTTTAAGGCAGAATAAAAAATTCATTTCACAAAAAAATAAAGCTCACGCGCATAAAAAATTACGTGAGCCTTAATAAAAACCGCATTAAAATTTAGAACTTCAGCTTTAATGC
>JALZOH010000482.1 GCA_030857305.1 Acidobacteriota bacterium | reverse complement strand
GAACGCATCCGTCCGCGAACCGGCGATGTTTTATCCACAATCATTTTTTCAAAAAGAAGCAAAGTTTTGTGCCAGGAGGATTCAAGTTCATCGGCAAGCGTGGATATTTTTGTAATATCATACGGCACGGCAACATTTGAGCAGCCGAGGCGCGCAAAAATCTGCAAATATCTGGCGGTTGATAAATCAGGACACGAAAATCTTTTATTTCCGACTTTCAGCTCAACGCCGAGCAGCGTATGCTGGATGATGGCGCGATTTTCTCGTTCGGTAATTTCGAGCCGATAGGCGCGTGTTCTCTGCGTCCGCACTTTATTTTGATAAATATTCGGAATCCATTCTTCGCCCAAATTTTCTCGAATTTCTGCCGTAATTTCCATTACAAAAAATCATAAACCCTTTTTACAGAGTAACACAGGTCAAAAATTGTCGACAATTTTAACTTCTACCGACACCGAAATTTTTCATCGAACAATTATTTTGAACCGATTAGATTGGGCGGAGATTGCGCGAATCTTTCGATGATGTTTTCGCTGAAAATGCCGAAATATAACACGCCGATTACAGTTACAATCAAAACTGCGGCTAAGGCGGTCGGAATTTTCGGCGCAAACCATTCGGTTGTACGCTCACGGAAAAACATTACGACAATGAAACGCAGATAAAAATACGCTGAAATTGCCGTGTTGATGACAGCGACAATGACAAGACCGGTGAGCAGAGGATTTCCAGCTTCGAGCGCGGGACGAAACACTAAAACTTTGCCCATAAATCCAGCGGTCAGAGGCAAACCTAAAAGGCTCAGCATAAACAAAGACAACGAAAAAGCTAGCACCGGCGCGCGAAAACCGATTCCGTTATAATCTTCAAATTCACAGCGGCGGTCGTTCTTTTGGGCAAGCAGCGTGACAACTGCAAACGCACCGAGGTTTGTGACGGCGTAAGTCAGCATATAAAAAGCCACTGCCGCAATCGCTTCGTCGCGTTTATCGGTGGTGGTCGCCATTCCTGCTCCGATAAAACCAACCAAAGCATAACCGGCGTGAGAAATTGATGAATAAGCCAACATCCGCTTGACGTTGTTTTGAACAATCGCGACGATATTTCCGACCGTCATCGTCAACATTGCCATGACGGTTAAAGCGGTTATCCAGGTTTCGTGGAGAATGGCTGAAGACTCGACACCCGCAATGAGCGGAAATCCGAGCACGAAAACCCGTAGAAACGAAGCGAAACCCGCCGTCTTAACGCCAGCCGCCATAAAAGCCGTAATCGGGGTTGGCGCGCCTTCATAAACGTCCGGCGTCCAGATATGAAACGGAACTGTGGCGACTTTGAAACCAAAACCAATAATTAACATCGCCCCGCCGATCAGCAGTAAAGCGGGAAAATTCGGGTCAGCAGTTTTTGCCGCAATTTCCGTAATATTCGTCGAAGCCGTCGCGCCATAAACTAAAGCCATTCCGTAGAGCAAAAAACCGGAAGCGAACGAACCTAAAATGAAATATTTCATCGCCGATTCATTCGAGCGCAAATCCGTTCTTCGCAGTCCTGCCATCACATATGTGGCGATCGACATTGTTTCAAGTCCTAAAAAGATAACGACTAAATCGTTGCCTGAAGCCATAAGGAGCATTCCGACGGTTGCAAACATCAAAAGCGAATGATACTCGCCGATCGGAATGTTTTCGCGCTCGGTCCAGACGGTTGAAATCAAAATGGTCATTGCCGAAACGAAAAGCATGACAAACGAAAAACTGAGCCGCAGATTGTCGTGAGCGATCATTCCGTTCCAAGCCTTTTCAGCGTTCATATCACCGAGCCACATCGCGCCTAAAGCAATCGCGGCAAACACCAGCCCAATGAGCGAGATAATACCGGTGACGACGCGTTGTTTCGGAAAAAAGCTGTCATACAGCATCACGATTGTTCCGGCAACGGCAACAATTATTTCAGGCAAAATTATCGAAACATTCGTGTTTGGATTGGTTAACTCTATTAAGAACATATATTTGACATCAAATGGGTCTTATTTGGTTAAAGCTTATCTTCTCCCTTCAGCATTAATCTCTTAACGTTTAGATTGTTTATGGGTGAGCTATTCCCTGCGCCTGTTCATTTGTCCAACCTGTTTGCGGCGCGACCCTTTCTTCAACGGCTAACACGCTTTCTTTCGAGCGATTGATAAACGGCTTCGGATAAACGCCCATAAAAACGATTAAAAACAGAAGCGGAGCAATTAAGCCGATTTCGCGCCAATTCAAATCAGTTAAAGTTTTGTTTTTCGGATTAGTGATTTTGCCGAAGAAAACTCGCTGCGCCATCCACAGCAGATACACCGCCGCGAAAATTACGCCCGTTCCCGCAAACATTGTGGCAATATGATTTAAGTTAAAACCATTAACCGTTTGGAGCGCGCTGGAACTCCACATTCCAATCATAATCAGAAACTCACCGACAAAACCGTTGAGAAACGGCA
>JALZOH010000074.1 GCA_030857305.1 Acidobacteriota bacterium | reverse complement strand
AAATCAAATTCACGCGGCGTTCCCCAACTGCGCACCTCAACATTTGCCGATTCGTCTGCGCCAACCGGAACGTCCCGTTGCGGAATGTTCGGCAAACCGGCGAGAAGTTCGCGCATTAAGTTTTCCGATTCATCGCGCTGTTTTTCGAGTTTACCTTGTTTAATTTTTAAATCCGCGACTTCCCATTTTTTTCTCTCGGCTTCATCTTTTTCCCCTGACTGCATAAGTGCGCCGATTTCTTTACTCGAAACATTGCGCTGCTGATTGAGCGCATCGGATTCACTGATAACGCGCCGTCTTTCAGCGTCGAGCTCAACAAACTTTTCCAAACTTTCAATCGGGAAATTGCGATTATGTAAAGCGGTTTTTACCGCGTCAAGATTTTCTCTGACAAAATGCAAATCAAGCATAAATAAAGTTCAAAGTCCAAGGTTCAAAATTCAAAATCTTAAATTTATAGAACTTTCTCAAAATGTGGAAACACGCACGCAGTAAGTGTGTTCTAAACATTCTACACATTTACTGCGTGCGGGCTTCGGGAAAAAACTGAAAAAGTCCTAACTTATAAAGAACACGGTGTTCCCGGGTCGGCAAATAAACATTTGTTCGTCCAGCGAAATCTCGCTTCCTGGTCTGGATTAACGACGGGCGCATCGGTCGCTTCAATAGGCGTGATGGGACGCAAAGCGCAAAATTGCCATCTGCCCGAACGTGTGTCGACACCGAAGGCAATGTCTTTTGCTGCCGCGTTGTTGTTAAAAGTGTAATCGGAAAGCGCGTGCAGCCTGCGCCAGACGCTCCAGTAATCCTGCGCATTCAAGTCCCCGCCCGACTCGTTTGTGCCTTGTTCGCCGCTCGTCACCGGAACGCTGTGACCGGCTTTGAGCGTGCAGCGGCACTGCGCCGAGCGAACCGTCTGCCATTTGCGTTCGGTCAGGTGAGCTAACTTATTCCAAACGTCGTTTTGCGCGATCAGATGTTCGTTCGTTCCGTCTTCCCAATAAATCTGCACAACGAGTTTTGTCTTTGCCGGAATCGAGCCAAAATCGCTGCCCCACGCAAACCACGGAGCCATCGAAAATATAAATAAACCGTTTGCGCCCCACCCCAGCGCAACTCCGCGTTTGGTCATTTCCGGCAGAGCGCCCGCGCCGTAGGAATGTCCCGCAAAACCAACCCGGCTGGTATCCATCAAATTGCCGTAGCGTTCGACGGCTAATTGAAAACCAGACCACATTTGTTGGTAGCGACTTGCGTTGGTCGTAAAAAGATTCGGCGTGTACGGTGCGAAAACGACAATGTAACCATTGCTCGTGAGTTGGCGCAGCAAACCTTCGTAAAAACGGTAATCGAAACCACCGAAACCGTGCGCGAAGAAAACAACCGGACGACGATTTTGCGCGGTTGCATTGCCCGGCACAAAGACGGAAACAGACGCGGGAACTGTAGCATCAGGATGCCCAATCACATTGCGCGTGACCGCAAGTTGTCCGAAGTTACCGTAATCGGTCGGTAAAGTTGTTGCTTTTAATTGAGCGCAAGGCATAACTTGCGCTTCGGCAACCGAAGCCGTCAGCAGCATAACGCACAAGAAAAATGTCGTCACGGTTAAATTTAAAAACTTTTTCATTGTTAATATTTCCCTTGATTCGTACACCAAAACGCTTGTCTTTCGATTAACTCACTCGCTTTTTAGATTTCATCTCGTGTAAGATTATTATTTTGAAAACAAATCACAGATTAGCATAAATGTTCGCTAAGCGTTAACAAATGCCGGTCTTAGAAAATTATTTTATTTGTCCAGACATTATCTAAAAAATCTATAAATATGAAAATTCGTAAAGCTGTTTTTCCCGCCGCCGGTTTGGGCACAAGATTTTTGCCAGCGACCAAATCGCTACCGAAGGAAATGCTCCCCCTCGTTGATAAGCCTCTGATTCAATACGGCGTTGAGGAAGCCGCGCGAAGCGGTATCGAATCAATTCTCATTGTCACGGGGCGTGATAAAGCGGCAATCGAAAATCATTTTGATATTTCATTTGAACTTGAACAAGTTTTGCGAGAGCGCGGTAAAACAAAGGTTTTAGAAGAAGTTCGCGCCCTCTCGGAAATTGCCAAAATCAGTTACACAAGGCAAAAACAAGCTCTCGGACTCGGACATGCGATTTACCAGGCGAAGGAATTTGTCGGCGACGAGCCGTTTGCCGTGATGCTTCCGGATGACGTAATGGACGCAGGAGAGCCCGCGCTCGGTCAGCTGATAAAAATTTATGAAAAATACGACGCACCGGTGATAGCGACGATGCAGATTGCCGGCGAAGCGATTTCGCGCTTCGGCGTAATTGACGCGGAAGAAGTCGAACCAAACGTTTTCAAAATCCGCGATGTCGTCGAAAAGCCGAAGTTTGAAGACGCGCCTTCCGATATGGCGGTGATCGGTCGCTATATTTTTACGCCGGAAATTTTTGGCGCGCTCGAAAACACCAAACCGGGCGCGGGCGGAGAGATTCAAGTAGCGGACGCGATTCGTCAATTACTTGAAAAAGGACGACCCTTTTATGCCGCGAAACTCGACGGCGTACGCCACGACGCGGGCGACAAACTCGGATTTTTAATCGCCACGGTGGAATTCGCTCTCAAGCGTGAAGATTTAGGCGCGGATTTTCGTGAGTATTTGAAAATTTTGAAACTATAGCAAATAATTTTGCGCGACAAAATTAAACTCGCCTATTTGTTTCTCAACCCAATCTTCATCCTTGATAAGCTCTTGCGCCATTATCTCTGCTACTTTTGGAGCGCATTCGATTGCCGCTTGCGCATTCAGAAACAACGCCCGTGTTCGGCGTGCAAGAACATCTTCAACACTTCGCGCCATTTCAAAACGGATTGCCCAAATAACTTCAGCTAAACAATAAGATAAAACGGGATGAATTTTTTCTGCTAAATACGGATTTTCATCAATTAGCTTTTGAATTTTTTCAGCGTCTGAGCCGTAAATTGATAAATCACTAAAAGTTTTTGCGCCTTTGCCAGAACCGTGAATTTGCAGATTTTTTGTAAGGCAGGATTTTTCGGGCAAATCGGTTTTGGCAATCGCGTGATTGACCGCGTCTTCCGCCATTCGCCGGTAGGTCGTCCATTTTCCGCCGGTAATGGTCAGCAACCGTGATTCGTCAATCTCGATTGTGTGGTCACGCGGAAGGGCGGCAGTGTTTTTTGTTTTGTCCTTTTTGACAAGCGGTCGAATGCCGACAAAAATGCTCAAGATGTCTGCTCTCCGCGGCGATTTTACTAAATAATTCTGCGCGGTTTCGAGGACGAACTCAATTTCCTTTTCTAAGGCTTTTGGTTCAAGTTCGAGTTTTTCAATCGGCGTATCGGTTGTGCCGACCAAAGTTTTCCCCTGCCATGGAATGACAAAAAGAATTCGTCCGTCAGAAGTGTTCGGAATCATCAAAGCGTTTTCCAACGGCAAAAATGATTTGTCGAACACCAGATGAATTCCTTGGCTTGCCGCAATTATTTGCTCGGCGTTTCCATCCGACAGCTTGCGCACTGAATCGCAAAATGCGCCTGTTGCATTGACGACAATTTTTGCCTTTGCGCAGAATTCCTGATTTGTTTCCGCATCCTGAAACTTCACGCCTTCAATTTTGTTTTGCGCGTTTTTGGTTAACTCAAAAACTTTCGCGTAATTCAAAAGGGTTGCGCCCTGTTCAGCGGCGGTTGTCACCAGATTTATCAAAAGCCGCGCATCGTCAAACTGCCCGTCAAGATAAACAACCGAGCCGCGCAAATTTTCGCTTTTGAGGTTTGGAACTTTTTCGAGCGTATCTTTCGTCGAGAGGATTTTCGATTTGCCAAAGCCGTATTTGCCCGACAATAAATCGTAAGTTTTCAGTCCCGTCCCGTAAAAAAACTTTTGCCACCGGCTGTAACACGGAACAACAAACGATTGGATTTTGACGAGGTGAGAAGCGTTTTTAAAAAGTATGCCGCGTTCTTGTAAGGCTTCGCGGACAAGCGAAACGTTTCCCTGCGCCAGATAGCGCACGCCGCCATGGACAAGTTTTGTGCTGCGGCTGGAAGTTCCCTTACCGAAATCGTGTTGTTCGAGGAGTAAAACGTCGAAGCCGCGCGCTGCCGCATCAACCGCACAACCCACACCGGTTGCGCCGCCGCCGATGATAATAAAATCCCAAACTTTTTCGCGCGCATTCACGCGTTTGAGCATTTCCGCACGAATCATAGGTAAATAAGATTTACAAGTAAAAAGTAAAAAGGCAAAAGTAAAAATGACTTACATTACGAATTTGTTTATCGCTGTCCAATACAAATGGCTGTCTAAAAATCTAATTCTCGACAGCCATTTATAATTTTATTGGAATTTTGAATTTAACTTTTTACTTTTGCCTTTTTACTTTTTACTTGATTTCACCTTTCTCCACGTCCTTGTTGGACTTCAGTTTCCAGATTAACAATTAATCTTTTCGCGCCCGGTTGGTCAAAAGTTTCAATCCAGCGCAGAGACTCATCTAAAATACGCAGTTGAAACTCCTTCCAATCGGGTTTACCTGCAACTGAACCGAACTCTCCGGCGTAATAAGCCGTGCGTGGCGGACGAACCAAATCGGTTAAACCTCGGTCAACCGACAGCATTATTGTTGGAATATTCATTTTCTCGATTGTCCGCGCGAGAATACCGAGCGTCTGGTGACACAAACGCGATGCAGGAATCAGAAGCGCGGCTTGAACTTCATAACGTGCAAGTCTTTCGGCGATTTGCGGGGCAAGGTTTTCGGCAACAAGTCGCGCATTCGGGATGTAGCCGTTCAAGCTCCACCAGACATTATTGAGTTGCCCGATAACCGCGTTGGCTTCATATTCCTGGAGGCGCTCGACCGGAATTTGCGCGTTCATATCCTGCCGCACCGCCGCCGGATCGTATCCGCGCGGCGCGTAAAGCAAATCTTCCGCTTCGACCTCCACCGGGATTTCCCGGAAACTTGCGTCGCCATCTCGAGTTTGCGTATCAAATGCCGTGGTGCCGTCAATATATGCGCCCGCCGATGAAATCAAAGCTAAATTGAGCATCGGAAGAGCGCGGCGCATCGGCGTAAAAGGCGCATAAACGTTTTCGACAAACGGGTAATTATTTAGTTGCTCGCCCCCGCGCCAGTTGCGGTAGCGACCTGAAATTTTACCGAGATTTTCAATCACCGCCGTGTCTCTAGTCGTTACATTGCGGCTCGGAATTCCTAATTTGCGTTCGATATTTTCTCTAATTGTGTTTAGCATTTTATTTATATTGGATTAGTGAGCGGCATTGGTTTTTGAGATGTTTTTTTGCCGATAAAAAAAAACGCAGCGAGCGCGGCAATCATCGCCGTAATTAAAACCCAGACGGAATATTCGTGCAGATTATTAAAAGTTATCCGCAGAGGGTCTTCAACGGCTAATTCATCAATCGGACGATTAATCTGTGCGCGCACGTATGAAAGCCAGAGACCGATGACAAATTGTCCGACGGCGCAGGCAGCGGTAAAAATTATTAACAAAAATCTTTCCGTCAAAAGCCGGAAGCGATTCGTTTCGGGTTGTTTAACAAACGAACTTGCCAGCAAAATCAAACCGATAAGCAGCCCGCTATAATTGACAATCGATAAAGTTCTCGACACCACGAGACCTGCCAGTTCCCGCGAAGGGAGAACGGCAAAAGCACTCTGCGCCACCGCGAAGCTAAAAAAACACGCCGCGCCAAGCCATAACCCGATTAACAAAAGTCTGATAAGTGAAAGAATTTTCATCGTCGTTTTTTCGCTAAAAATTAGTTGTAATTATGTAATTTTTGACCTGAAAGAACAAACCTCTTTAATCAATTCTGAGTATTCTTCTCAAATTTCTTTAGTCCAAAAAGCTGAAGTACGGCTAGCCATATAAAACGCGGATTAAGAATAAGATAACGTTTCCATAAACGGCTCGGTTCTTGTGATAAACGAAAAAGCCATTCGAGACCGAGTTTTCCCATCCATTCAGGACTTTCAGCAATGTTTCCGGCATAAAAATCGAACGACGCGCCGACTCCGAGCATCACGGATTTTATTTTGTCTTTGTGCTTCGCCATCCAATTTTCCTGCTTCGGACAGCCCAAACCCATAAATAAAATATCCGGTTTAAGTTTATTAATTTCCGCCGTAAGACTTGTGTCTTCACCGGCGGTTAGGGCGCGAAACGGCGGCGAATAAGCGTAAGCTACTCTCAAATCCGGAAAATCTTTTTCTGCGCGCCGCAAGATTGCGTCAACAACTTCCTGCCGTCCGCCGTAGAAACCGACGCTTAACTTATTTTTTTCAGCATACCCGCACAACATCATCATCAAATCGTTTGCCCGAACACGGGTTGCATTTTTCGCCCCTTGCAATTTTTGCATCCAGACAAGCGGCATTCCGTCGGGGATCACTAAATCCGCGTCGTTCACCTTTGCGGCAAATTCCGCATTGTCGAAAGATTCCATCACCATATGGACAGTTGAAAAACACACGTAACCGCCATTATTTTTCTTCACCAAACCAGCGATTTGCTCAATCGCCGACGCATGTGTACAGACATTTGGAAATATACTGACGACGCGGATGCGCTCCGTTTCATTAATCGAATTGTTTGTAGTCTCGATTTTCTGCATTAACAAATTTCTGCGTAAATTTCTTCAAGTTTTTTTATATAATCAGGCAAATTATATTTTTCTGCGACCGTACCCTGCGCGTTTCTCCGCAAAGTTTTCCAATCAATTTCACCAGAAAGCAGCATTTTCAGTTTTTCGATTAGTTGCGGAACATCTCGCGGCTCGACAAGAAATCCGTTGACACCGTCTTTGATAACCGCACCGACCGAAGCCATTTCCGAAACAACAACAACGCAGCCCGCCGCCATTGCTTCGAGCATCGCCATCGGCAAACCTTCCCCGTATGTTGATGGAAGCAGAAAAATGTCGCTTCGAGAAAGCTGCTTCCATTTTTCTTCGCCTGAAATTATGCCGCCGTAGAAAAAGTTATTACCAAGAATTGTCGTCATTTCGCGAACGAAAAAATCTTTTAATTTACCGGCGCCAAAACATTTGAAGCGAAACTGAAAGTTTTCAGCTTTTAATACGCGGCAGGCTTCGATGATTTCGTGTAAGCCTTTTGATTCGTGTAGTCTGCCGAGAAAAATTATTGTTTTTTCACTTTCTCGCTCATTTTCAAAGCGTTCAAGTTTTCTGATTTCGTCAACTGCCACCGCATTTTCTAAAACGCGGACGTTCAAGTTTTTCCAGCGATTCGTCATCGTTTGTTTTTCCATCTCGCTCAAAACAAGGATAACGCTTGCTGTTCGCAACATTTTTTCCGTCAAACTTTTAAGCAACGAACTCTGAAAATCTGCGGCTAAAAAACGTCCGCCGTGCAGATGCAGCACAATTGGTCGCCTCCGAATTCGCGCGGCTTTGACAAAAAAGAAATCACGCACGATTGAAAGCGGATTGAGCGCGGTATTGATGTGAACAACGTCAATCTGCTCACGCTTGATTGCCCGCAAAAATGCTGGAACAAAATTTATTTGTTTTAAAATCCAGTCGATTCCTGCCGCTTCGCCGTCGCGCCTGCCGGCTTGAAAATGATAAAAACTTTCGCGGCTGCCTCTCATTATTAACCGAACAACGGAAGAAATGCCGCTGACGTTTTCCTGCTCATTGAGGCTCGGCGCAGTGATTAAAATTTTCATTTAGCACCAAACAAAAAACACATCTAGAAAGAATAAATTAGCACGAAAAGATTGTCAGCCTCACAAAAGTTGCAAGTAAACGGCGTTTAGCATACAAAAGTAAATGTAAGGCAAAACTGATGAAAGCGGAAACTGCTCTTAAAACTAAAACCGAACTTGTCAAAACGAGAAATCGCGTTCCGTCTTTTGTGATGCCGTCGGTTAAGTTACTAATTTTTCTGATAGATGCAGGTTTAGCTTTCGCATCCTTTGCACTCGCTTTTGTTTTGCGCGAAGGCGACGCGATTTTTTCCCAAACGGCATGGACGTTGAGCAGAGATTTTATGCCGTATGCCGCAGTTTTGATTTTTGTCGTGCCGGTTCGCCTGCTAATGCTCGCTTATCAAAGAGTTTATCG
>JALZOH010000481.1 GCA_030857305.1 Acidobacteriota bacterium | reverse complement strand
AGCAGGAACTCATTGGCTTTAACCCGCATTTTGCGGGAATGAGCAGAAGAAAGGTCGGTTTATCAAAGCGAATTGAGCGCGATTCGTCAGAACTCGACGGCGGATTTTACGCCTGGGCAAATCCGAAAGATTATGAAACGGATACAGGCGATTACGCGTTTGTTTTTGACGTTCCCGATTTTCGCCTGACGAGTGAAATCCGGCTTCCGCAAATCCAGGAAATTCAATTAACGGCGTTTGCTTCCAGCGACTTTAAAGTTTACGAAAGTGAAAAAGACTTCGACGAAAGTCAGGATGGCGAATTAAAAAACTCCTTAAAATCATTTGTTTCGAGCGGACTTTTTGCATTCGATGCTGAAGATGAATCATCTGATTTGAATGCGGCACGCCCGATTGCAATCTTTGCGGGCATCATCAAAGAGTTCGAATTAAAAAAGAACGAACTTTCCGGTGAAAATTTTTACTGGTTTTTAGTCGAAACTCTGGGCGGCGAGACTGACGTTGTCGCGGACGTTAAATTAATAAACAACGAGCCGAAAATCGGCGGCGTGGTCAGCGGACAATTTTGGCTTTCGGGTAAATTAAATGCTCAAACGAAATAGAAAAAGGTCATCTTCAGGCATTCTTCAAAACTTTTAGAAACTCGTTTAGCTCCATTGCTAAAGGCGCATAAAAATTCATTTTCTCCGAAGTTTTTGGGTGCGTAAAACTCAATTTTTCGGCGTGTAGAAAAAAGCGGTTTAGATTGACAATTGCCTGACGAATATTTACGTCAGCGACAGTTTTATCGCGTCCTTCATTATAAGTTTCATCGCCGACCACCGGATTATTTTTATAAGCCAGATGAACTCGGATTTGGTGTGTGCGCCCGGTTTTAATTTCAACATCGAGAAGCGTGAAGCGCTCGAATCTCTGACGAACTTTCCACAGCGAAAGCGCATTTCGTCCGCCCGTTTGAACCGCCATTTTCAGACGGTTTCGCGGGTCACGAGTAAGCGGCATATCAATTTTTCCGGTATTTTCCCGCATCAATCCGTGAACGAGCGCGACATAGCTTTTATAAACTTCGCGGTTGCGAAATTGTTCCGCAATAGCTTCGTGAACGTTTTCATTTTTCGCTACGACAATTAAACCGGACGTGTCTTTATCGAGCCGGTGAACGATGCCGATTTTGGATCTTAGATTTTGGATTTTGGATTGCTCGTCCGAAGAGTTTTGAATTTGGAATATTGAATCCGGCATATTAAACCGGAAGGCGACCGCATTAGCCAGCGTTCCATTTTTTACGCCCGCGCCAGGATGTACAACCATTCCGGCTTTCTTGTCGATGATGGCGAAAAATTCGTCCTCGTAAATTATTTCAAGCGGAATGTCTTCAGGCTCAAAGGATTCAATCGTGTCTGATTCGACAAGCTCAATTTCGATTTCGTCATTTTCACGGAGTTTGTAAGAAGATTTCGCGGATTCGGAATTAACCGTGACATCGCCTTCATCAATCAACTTTTTTAGACGCGAACGTGACCAATCTTCAACCTTTCCAGCCAGAAACGCATCGAGCCGCGCTCCGGCATCATCCTTCAAAACTTGAAAAGTTAAAATTGAATTATCTTGATTCACTTAAAATTTTAGACTGTTATGCTTGAGCCTTTTCGTAATCTCAAAAACATAAAGATAATCGCTCCAAAAGCAACCACAAGGCTGATAATCTGCGAGGTTGAAAGACCGGTTAATGTTGTTAATCCAAGAAAATCACCGCGCGGGTCGTCGCGGAAAAACTCGATTGTAAAACGCACCAGCGCGTAAATTATGCCGTAAGCGATTAAAACCTGCCCGTCAAAGCGTTTGCGTCGGTGAAGAAAAATTAAAATGCCGAAAACAATCAGCATCGCAATTGATTCGTAAAGCTGTGTTGGATGTAGGTAAGCGTTTTCGCCCGCTTCCGTATAGATCGGAACGCCCGTGGTTTCGTGTCCAAGCTGGGTAAAATGCACGCCCCAAAATAAATCCGTCGGTTTGCCCCAGCAACAACCGGCGGAAAAACAACCCTGCCGCCCAAAAAATTGTCCTAAAGCGACGCCGGGCGCGAAGGCATCGGCAACTTTCCAAAAGCTCAGTTTGTAAAAATTGATTAAAAAAGCAAGCGTAAAAAATCCGCCCAGCAGACCACCGTAATAAACGCCGCCGGAACGCAGGAAATCGAGCGAGAAAAGATTTACGTTATCTTCAAGAAAAAACAAAAGAATTTTTGAGCCAATCAAACCGCCGATAATCGTCCACAAACCCAAATCGTAAATTCTTTCGCGCGGTAACCCGTCGTTCGAAGCAAGTTTTCCGGCAGTATATAAAGCAAGCAGTAACCCAATTGCCAGCAATATGCCGTAAGTATTTATCGGAAAGCTGCCGATTCGGAAAATTTCTGGATACATATTTCTGTTAGAGGTTAGTAATTGAGAGTTAGTTGTCAGACCGTTACATTCTAAACTACACAACTGCAAC
>JALZOH010000480.1 GCA_030857305.1 Acidobacteriota bacterium | reverse complement strand
CGCGCCATACGTCAGTTGACTTGTGTTGTCTTTTGCAATCACGAATTCATATGGCAGACGATGCCCCTTTTTGAAACGAATGAGAAAGTCCAGCTCGGCTGCTTTATCAACATTGAAGCCTTCGGCGGTGCCGTAATATTTTGTCAAACCCAAAATTTCCAAACCCTCTTTTTGATAATCTTGATGCCATTCGATTAGCGCCGGGAAAGCTTCTAAACACGGTGTGCACCACGTCGCCCAAAAATCTAAATACACGACTTTCCCGCGTAAACCCGCCAGAGTTTTTGGCTGACCTTCGAGAAATCGGTCGATGCTGACGAGTTCCGGGGCGGTTTCACCAAGCAGTTTATAGTGCCTTTCGCGTTTTTTCAGTCGCCGCAAAATATCTTCCTGCAAAGGTTTTGACGTGAAATCCCGGGCGGCTTGCGCGAGCGTATCTTCAAACATCTGCAAGCCAAGCGGTTTGCGTCCCGTTTCAATCAAGTATTTGATATTTGTATTAACCGCCGTGTAATAAAGTTCATTTGACTGAAAAAGAACGGCTGTTTTTCGTAAATCTTCAAGCGCACCGTTGGCTTGTTTCTGCTTTCCGCTATTTTTATGAATCTCAAAAACTGTCATTCCCGACGCGAGCAATTCGTTAAGCCCGCGCGCGCGCGAAGATGAATCTTTGAAAACAGCTTTGGTCGCGCGAAAGGCTTCTTCGGCGTGTGGCAGAGCGCGCTCATAATCTTTCTGCTCGACATAGCTTTTTGCCAGTTCGTTTTCCATTTTTGCGCGTTCGCTCAATTTTACCGGTTCAGCTTTCAAATATTCGCCGAGAAGTTTTTCGGCTTCGTCAAAGTTTCGTCGCCGCGCGGCAACGACCACGATGATTGAACGTGCCGTCTGCGATTTTTCAACGGTGGCGGAATCGTTTTTGGCGAGAAACTTTTGGAATGCTTCATAGGCGTTTTCATTGTTTTCAGCCAGCCAGTTGAGCATTCCGAGATAATAAAAATCCGTTCCGACCAAATTTGTTCGAGCAGAGACGGTCGCCGCATATTTCGCCGCCATTTGTTTTTGCTCTAAAAAAGTTTGTTTGTAGAGATTATCAGTGTAAGGAATTTTCTTCACTTCGTACTCAGCAAACTTTGTCTTAGCATAAGTATTGGCTTCGTTAAACATCTTTTCAACGCTCAAATCGTTAAGTGCGATGGTTGCCGAATTCACGGGCGTTGAAGCTCTCGGATTAACACGACGCGACTGCCCCCAATTGTTGATTGATAAAAGCAACAAAAGAAGAAATAAAAAAACTTTTCGCATAATTCCAAAATTTTATAAATCTAAAAATCTAAAGTATCCTTTTATTTTTGAAAACGACGCGGACTGAAAGCTCTTAAATACTCTGAATCCTTATTTTCCACGATTTTACTCGCCAAAATCTCAGCCGTCAGCGGAGCGAGAAGAATTCCGTTTCGGTAATGAGCCGTTGCGACGAAAAGATTTTCCATCTGCGGAAATTCGCCTAAAATCGGCAGACCGTCCGGCGCGAAAGGGCGCAGTCCCGACCATTTTTCGCTCGCCTCCAAATTTATTAAACTCGGTGCAATTTCCAGAGCGTTTTCCCGCACAAAATCAATTCCGCTTGGCGTGATGCTTTTGTCAAAACCGGCGTCTTCGACGGTTGCGCCCGCTAAAATTCTACCGCTCTGACGCGGTACTATGTAACCTCTGGGGCTATATATGACTTTTGAAAATAAACGCTTGGCAGTTTTAAAGCAAAGCATTTGCCCCCGAATCGGTTTTACATCGAGCGGCGACAACACATCTTCGCCGATTTTGATGAGCGAAGTCCACGCGCCCGTTGCTAAAACCGTCTTTTCCGCAAAAAATTTACTGTCAGACGTTTCCGCGCCAACTATTTTTTCCTTTTCAACCAACAGACTTTTAACTTCTGCGCCTTCAATAATTTCAATTTTATTGATAGCGGCGTATTTCTGCAAAGCGGCGAGCAAGTTGCGGTTTTCAACTTGCCAGTCGTTCGGAAAAAAAAGAGCCTCACGCGTGTCCGGTGAAACAAAAGGTTCGGCTTTTCGCACTTCCGCCGCGCTCAAATGCTCGACTCGTAATCCGGCTTTTTTCTGCCAACGAAATCGGCGGCGAATTTCCGCTTCGTCGTCTTCGGTTAAAGCCAGAAAGAGCGTTCCGTTTTTATCGAGTTCAATATCAACGCCTGTTTCATCGATTAATTCTTCGGCAAACTTCGGGTAAAGCGTGTTTGATTCGATACAAAAATGAAAAAAATCGTCAATTTTATCAGTTTCCGCTTGAGCGGCAAGCATTCCGGCGGCGGCAAAAGACGACTCCCGACCAACTCTTCCGCGTTCGACAATTGTAATTTTCCTCAAACCTTTTTGATGTAACTTTCGAGCAATGCTCAATCCGATAATACCGCCGCCGATAATTAAAACGTCTTGATTTGTCGAAAGATTCATCGAAAAAAAACTCGCTTCTTTTGCTCTTTTTACCTT
>JALZOH010000479.1 GCA_030857305.1 Acidobacteriota bacterium | reverse complement strand
CTCGCGTCCGTATGCTGATAAAGCGAAACAGGTTCGCCGGCAGCGCGCAAAAGTGAAGGAACGTCGGTTAAATAATATTCGCCCTGCGCGTTGTTATTCTCCACGCTCGAAAGCGCGGCGAAAAGTTTCTTCGTATCAAAACAGTAAATACCGGAATTTATTTCTCTGATTGCGCGCTCTTCCTCGCTCGCATCTTTCTGCTCGGCAATTTTATTGAAAAGTCCAGCCTCGTCGCGAACAATTCGTCCATAACCGGTCGGGTCGTCCAGCTTGACGGTCAAGATCGAGCAAGCCGCGCCGCGTCCTCGATGCGCGTGATGCTGCTGAACCAGAGCCGCTAACGTTTCAGCCCGAATCATCGGGACATCGCCCGAAAGAATAAGCAGTGTTGAGTCTTCGTTTTCGAAAAACTCACGCGCCGAATTAACGGCGTGTCCGGTGCCGAGCTGTTCTTTCTGCCAGACAAAAGCAGAGTGGCTTTCGTCTAATTCGTCGAGCACCGCTCGTTTTACATCCTCGCCCTGATGTCCGATGACCACGTAAATCTTGCGCGGCGCAAGTGCCGTCGCCGTCCGGCAAACGTGATTAACCAGGGGGCGACCGTCAATTTTATGCAAAACTTTTGCCAGGTTGGAACGCATGCGTGTTCCGAGACCCGCCGCTAAAACCAAAACGTCAAGCGTTTTTTGCTCGCTGGAAATTATTTGTTCCATACACTTTCTACCATTGCCGCTTCGCTTTTCTCGGGTTTAAGAGCGCATTCTAAAACGACTTGCGCTAGTTTCTCAGGATTATGACGAACTTTCGCGCCCATATCCAACAGATTACCATAAACAATTTTTGTGCCCTCAATCGTTTCGGGCGAAATTGAATCGGAAATGCCGATTTGCCTTGCTCCTTCGCTTGTATAACGAGCCGCTTGCGCTCTGGTGACGGGAAAATTATTGACAATCACAAAATCAAAAACAATTTCCGGTGCGTATTCTCGAACGAGTTCAAGATGTTTTCGAGCTGAAAAGCCGTCGGTTTCACCTGGTTGCGTCATCAGATTACAGATAAAAATCTTAACCGCCGGAGATTCGGCAATCGCTTCGCTCACACCTTTAACCAGAATCGGCGGGAGAAGGCTTGTAAAAAGCGAGCCAGGTCCAATAGTTATAATGTCCGCATCACAAATTGCCGCTAATGCCTCGGGAAGCGGATGACAATCTTCCGGTTCGAGCCGCAGACGCTTGATTGAAGTTCCGACTTTTGAAACGTTTGTTTCTCCGCGCACGATTGAACCATTATTTAGTTCTGCCGCCAGACGAACGTCGGCAACCGTCGCGGGAAAAATACGTCCTTTGCTGGCAAGAATTTCCGAAGAAAGTTTGACGGCTTCGGCAAAATCACCGGTAATCTCGGAAAGCGCGGCGAGAAATAAATTACCGAAACTGTGTCCGCCAAGCTCGCCACTCCCTCGAAAACGGTATTGAAAAAGTTTTGAGAGCAGATGCGAGTCTTCCGAAAGCGCCACCATACAATTGCGAATATCGCCCGGCGGCGGCATTTGCAGTTCATCACGAAGCCGACCGGAGCTTCCGCCGTCGTCGGAAACCGCAACAATGCCCGAAAGATTTTCTATCCAAACAGGTTCGCTCCCGCCTGCCCCCACAAAGCTTTTCAAACCGGACAAGAGCGTTGCAAGTCCATTGCCGCCGCCGATTGCAACAAAATTTAATCCGAGTGTGTCGTGTGAAAACAGACGATTCTTCATTTATCTTTCACTTTATAAGGAATTTATCGAAAACGGGTAAGGTAATCAAGGTTAAAATTTATTACCCAAGCTGTAGCATTTATAATTAGACTGAATTTTGTGAGTCAAGGTTACCAAAGATTAGGCAATAACAAAAGTTTAACATTATTTCTTACACCAAACAATCATCTATTGTAATGGGATGCATCAGTCAAACTTTTTGGTTATTTTTGGTGATTAGATTAGTTTTCTTTTACGACAAAGCAGAGTTTGAGAACATTAATGCGAACAGTTCACCAGGAATATTTTGAAAAGCCGAGTTATGAGGAGTTCAGCAAGCCCGCTTACTGGAGTTTGAAAAACGCTTTCGCGTCTGCTTTCAAAAAGCTCCAGCCTGTCGCGCAATTTCAAGCCGCCGCTAAACTCGGCAAATTCCTTGCCGCCTACAACTAACCTACAGCTATCTGCCCAAAATCCCTGCTTACCCAAATAAGCAAAAACACTACCCTTTATCGAGTAGTGTTCTTTTTAATATTTGGAAAATTTCTTTATTTCAATGTTTTAGATAACTGGCTCATTATTTGCACAACTAATGTTTTGCAAGGAGTTTTTATGAACAAACGAACCTTAAAAATCTATATGAAGTCCTTTATAACTTGGCTTTTAGATAGATACCCTCGATTAGGCTAATTTTTACCTTACTAACCATTTGGAGACTCACTAAACTATTTAGTATAAGTGTGTCTTTTTATTCCGTTAATAACCTAAGGCTTTCATAC
>JALZOH010000478.1:756-2516 GCA_030857305.1 Acidobacteriota bacterium | reverse complement strand
GCTTTACACCGTGCGCGAGCCGCAGAAAAAAGAACTCGTCGGCATAGACGTTTTCATCAACTGGTGGAACGGCAAATTCTTCAGCGCGGCTGACGAACTCGGCGCATTGGTCGAAAAAGTCAACGGCGACGGCGTAAAACTCGTGATGATTTCCAACCGCGGCACAAAAGTTTATCCGAACGGTCAGCCCGACACCTTCTGCGTTGACCATTGGCGCTGCCGCTTTATGTCTGACGCCGACGGCGGCACGCTGACCAAACAGCAAGTCATCAACCTGCTCGGACGTTTCGAGGCGAACGGTTTGGACTTTATCAAAACCGAACACCTCTACAACTTCGACGGCAAAGCCGGCTACGCGCTCGGTCAAGGGCAGTAATTTGAAGGAAGAAGGATGATGTTGCGACTTCATCCTTTTTAATTATTTATACCAGTCGAAGTTGATGTATTATACCGAATGAAAAAAACAAAAACTGTCAATCTTATTAAGGGAAATTTTGCGCCTGAGGAAGCAACGGAAGTTCTTTTGGAATTGTTAAATAGCAAGATAAAATTCCACAGTATGAAAATCTGGAGTTCCGAAGAAAGATTAGGGAAACCAGATGCGCTCTCTCAGCAAAAACTGGAATACTTCCGGGAGACACGGGAAAAGTTAAAAATTTTTCTGGCGGAAGCGAAGAGGCTACAAAAAAATATAAATAGGACTTTCTCAAATTAACTAAAGGCGATTGTCGGATTTCGCATTTGTCGAATCAGATAATCCGACAGCAAACCTTGTTTCAACTGATAGACCGTTTTCTGTGTTTTATCAGCCAGTTCTTTGACACTTAACCAAACCAGCATTGCCGCCGCGATGTGATTACGCTGCGAGCGATTCAAGCGACATTGACAGCGTTCCAAACCCGTCGTTTGTTTTGCCTCGCGGTGAAACTGCTCGATTTTCCACCGATGACGGCTCTCTTTTTGAGCCGCATCGCTGTCCGATTGAGTCATCTCGTTGGTGACGAGATATTCCGTGCGATTGATAGAAACCGCGACCCGGAACAATTTCAAACGCGTCTGTCCGGCAAAGCCTTTGAGTTTGACGAGTTTTCCGGTTTGCTCTTCGGCAATGCTCCATTGAAGAGTTTCGACCGCTCGATACGGCACTCTGCCGCCTGATTCATCAACCTGCCGATTGCGCTTGATTGGGCAGTAAAAGAGTTTTTCAGCTTTGATGAGTCTGGTCATCAAATGGGTCGTCGCATACCAACTGTCCATCAGCACACAGCGAAACTCTAAGCCGCGTCGCTCGATTGAATCGAGCATTTCCGAAACGTGGTCGAGTTTGGTTTTGCCATCACGGTCGGGGTCGAAAATGCGGTAATCAATCACCCAAAAACGGTCAAGAGCAGCGTTATAATAAACGCAGGTGACAATGCCGATGCCTTTGACCACGCCGCCCGTGTTGCCTGAATACTGACGACGCACGCCTTCAATCTCATTTGAATGAGATTTGTCGGCAACCGTGTCGTCAAAAATAATATATCCGTTAGCGGTTTGGACAAGCGTTTGACGCGCTTTTTCCCAAACCAGACGCGGTGTTAGGCGTTCGTTTTTCAAATACCGATAAACGCTGTTATGGTCAAGATTATCAACGTGGTCAGCCAGATTCGTGCAAGTATAATTAATTTGGCTGCTCAATAAATACTGGCAATAGATTTGGCGTGTAGTTTTCACGCTCAAATTTTAATCTGATTCAGCTTTTTGAGAAAGTCCTACAC
>JALZOH010000478.1:0-746 GCA_030857305.1 Acidobacteriota bacterium | reverse complement strand
AACTTAGTCAAAGAACCGGATCAGCGCTGCTTTGGTTTGGCGAAAACGAGGAAAGGAAAGGAAACGGGGAAACGGCTCACGATTATTACCGGCAAGCTCTGGAACATCACCGGCAAGCATTAGAATATATTAAAGTTTTCGTTTCGCTTAATCCCCACGAAAGAACAAACCGGCAGCGGATGTTTGTCGGATACGGCAATGTGGCGGAGGCATTGATCAAAGTTGGAGATTACGACGAGGCATTAAAAAATTTGGAAATCGCCTCCAATATGAATCGGGCTTCCGGAAAAACCGACCCCAGCGACCGCGAGCCGATGCTGGATGAAGTCGCTCTGATTAAAAACAAACAGGAAATTCTGACGGCGCAGGGCAAACCCGACGAGGCTCTCAAAGAAATTGACAGAGGTCTCGATTTAGCCGAGCAGTATTACCGGCTCGAGCCGTCAAACATCGAAGCGGTCTGGTGGATTTGCAGACATTCCACCGAGGCGATAAAAATTTTACGCGACCTGAGAAAGGAAAAAGAAATTGATAAATACCAGCAGATATTTCTCAAATTTGAAAAAATATATAAAGACAAGACCGGCAAAAACTGGGATTACAGCCCGTAATTTTTTATCTTTTCGGTAAATTCCCCTGCTTTCCTCTTTTCAGTTGCAATTAACTTTTAACTTTCCCGAAATTCGTTTTCCACCGATTTCCCGCTTGTCAATCATTCTCCACGGCTTGTCTTTTTCCGCCGCTTT
>JALZOH010000073.1 GCA_030857305.1 Acidobacteriota bacterium | reverse complement strand
CGGCGATAGATGGTTCTGAGTTTCCACTCATTGCGAAACAATGATTTTACAAAGAAAATACGATTTTTTCAAAACGTGAACGGTTATTTGTGCATTTTTTCTCAAATTAATCTTTATTTTTGAGAATCTGAGAGGTCAACCTAAAAAATTGATAAAAACCGATTGCCGAACCTAAAATTATTCCGCCGACAATTCCCCACGGCGAACTACCCACCAATAAGTCAACAAACCAACCGATAATCAGCATAAAAACAACCGCGCCGACGAGCGTAATTGCCGCCGCATACGCTAAACCGCTTTTCCGAATAGTTTCGGCTGGAGACTCGGCTTTGAAATCGCTTTGAAAAATTGTTTCTTTTTCAACTTCGGATTCATCACCCGTAAATGGATGAGCGTCATCAATTTTCGGCTCAACGGGTTGAACGTACAAAACTTCCTCGATTGATTCCGGCACATTCAACTTTACTTCACTTTCAGATTTAATTTCGCTAATTTGATTTTCGTCTTCGCCGAGAAGATTTTTAATCATATTTGGTTCTCCCGTATATTGAATCAAAGGATTTTTCTAATCCGTTGTAAAAGTAATCCCTATTGCGCCATCTTCAATTACTGCCCTTTATAATGACAGTTTCAGACGGCGATTTCAATTCGTATCCGGTGTCGCGCCAGACAATCTTTCGCGAAAAAGCGGCGCACAAACAATTGTAAAAAAAGAGAATCGGCGTCAACGTCCAGAGCGTGATTTGCGGGAGAAATTGGCTATTTAAGTCATTTTCGTAATCTTTCAAAATTAATTTCACAGCTCTCAGACGGAGCCGCGCTTTGCTGACACCGAGCGCCGAAATCACCGACACAAATGCCAGAGTCAGCCAAAATTCCCAACCTGAAAGAAATAATAATAAACACGCGCCGGTCCAAAAAACCGACGAAAAAAGAAATGACCCGACGAGCAAAGCTTTCCACAGATGCGGCGCGTAAACCCGCGTGATTTTCATTTGGCGTGTGGTAAATTCGAGCAGTTCCCGCCAGGAGCAGTCTGCAATCGAAGCAGTTAAGCATTGCGGCACAAAGTACACGTTCAAATCCGCCTCGTACATCGCCCTCGTTAGTACATAGTCATCAGAGAGCGTTCCACGCCATTTTTCACGGATTTCCAGTTTCTCAAACGTTTCGCGCCGAATTGCCGTTGAACCGCCCCAGCAAAAATTGTTTTTGGGGTTTGCGCCGAGTGCCGAAGCAATCGAGGCGTTCCAGACCGACTTTAACGCCGAAGAAATTCCACTCTGTTTTGCAATAAACCAACGATAACCGGTTGTGCATCCGACGCTTTCGTTTTGCAAAGGGGCGACCAGATTTCTCAACCAATCTGCGCTCGGACGTGCGTCGGAATCAACAAAAGCAAAAATTTCGCTCGTCTGGTTAACTTCTAAAACAGCGTGCCGCAGGTTGTGAACTTTTTGGCTCGAATCAGTTGTTTTTCCGGCAGAGACAAGTGAAGAAAATGGAAAATGTAAAGTGGAAAATAGAAAATCGGTTGTTTGAGATTTTCCGTTAGATGTTTTCTGTTTTTCGTTTCTCTGCGCTTCTACGTCGTGCTCACCCATTAAACTTTTTATAATTGAAACAGATTCATCCGTCGTCTCATCAACCACAAAAACAATTTCGTAACTCGGATAATCCTGATTGAAAAGTGCGGAGAGATTAATTGATAAATCTTCGTCAACTCCGCGGCACGGCGCAATTATTGAAACAAAAGGCGTGAAATTTGAACGAGGTTTGGCAAGTTCACGCTTGAAAAAGTTGAGATAATCTATTCCGCCGCGCAATGATTTGTAGCCGAGAAAAACTAAAATTGCTGCGAAAAAGAAGAAGATAAAAATCATTATTTGTCTGAAATTTGCAGAAGAGGTTTGAGCAACTCAATTGTCTTTGTAGTTGCTCCGCGATTTTTTTCCATCACAGAAGAAGCATTTCTTGCTAATTCCTCACGCCTTTTCGCATCTTGCAAAAGATTTAAAAATGTTCCAGCGAGTTTACTTGAGATTTCATTTTCGTTTAGTTGAGGCAATTGAACGAGCGCATTATGCTCCAAAAATTCATTGGTCGCGGCATCAAAATTCATTGTGTAAAACCCTGTAACTATTGCTTTCTGTGCAATTGCCGGTTCTAAAATACTTTGTCCGCCGTGCGGTATTAAACTTCCGCCGACAAAAACAATTTCAGCCAAATGATACGCCGCGCGGAGTTCACCGATGCTGTCGAGAAGAATTACCTCCGCCGAATAATCCTGTTCAGATATTTTTTGCGAACGCCGCGCTAATTCTAAACCCATTTCTTTGATAAGTTTAGCAACTTCCTCAAATCTTTCGGGATGTCTCGGCGCAATCAAAAGACGCGGCAATTTCCCTTTCGTATTTTGCCGAACATCGCTAAAAGCCTGCAAAATCCACTTTTCTTCCGGCGCATGGGTGCTTGCCGCAATTATTAAGGGCGCATCTTTTGAAATACGAAATCGATCCCGAAGTCCTCGGGTTAAATTGTTTTCACCTTCATCGAATTTTTGGTCAAACTTAATATTACCCGTGACTTTTACCTTTTCGGCGTCAATTCCAAGCTGTATTAACCGCTTTGCGTCTCTTTCTTCCTGCATCAAAGCTAAATCAACGAAGCTTAAAACACGGGCGACAAATTTTCGGACATAAAGATAACGCGCAACTGATTTTTTCGACAATCTGCCGTTGACGATACCGATTTTCGCACCGCTTTTACTGGCTTCACGCAAAAAATTAAACCATAATTCAGTCTCCATTAGCAGAACAACTGACGGCTTTATTATTTTCAACACACGCCGGACGGAAAAACGCCAGTCAAATGGGAAAAAAAAGATAAAGTCAGCTTCTCCGGCAAAAATTTCGCGGGCGAGTTTTTGACCAGTTCTGGTCGTGGTGGAAACGACAAGCCGATAATCGGGGAAATTGTTGATTAATTCCGTAACAAGCGGACGCGCCGCATTTGTTTCCCCAACGGAAACGCAGTGAATCCACAAAACGTCTTTTTCATTTGGAACAAATTCAGGTAAAAGCCCGAGTCTTTGCCAAAATCCCGCAGCATATTTGTCCTTGCGAACAGCGTCAAAAAGAAAGCGCGGAAGCAGAACAACAAAACCGATTGTTAAAAGAAGGCTGTAAAGCAGGAACATAGTTCAAAGTTCAGAGTTCAAAGTTTAAAGTTTCAAAGCAATCATAACCTTGCACATTCAACTTTGAACTTTTTATTTGACTCTTTCCACGTATTTTGATTCGGTCGGATTGACGCGTATGCGTTCGCCTTCGACAATAAATGGCGGAACCGTCACCGTGACGCCGTTTTCGAGTTTAGCCGGTTTATTTGAATTGGAAACGGTTGCGCCTTTTAAAACCGGATCGGTTTGCGTCACGACCAAATCAAGCGAAGACGGAAGTTCAATGCCGATTGGTGAACCGTTATAAAATTCAACTTGAATCTTCAAACCCGCCATCAACCATTGCGCCGCATCGCCTAAATCTTCTTCGCTAATCGCAACCTGCTCATAAGTTTCAGTGTTCATAAAGTGATGCTCGGAACCGTCCGAGTAAAGATATTCCATATCGTGCTGTTCTAAGGTTGCGCGTTCAACCAATTCGTTTGAACGAAAACGGTGGTCGAAGGAACTTCCCGTGATCAGATTTCTGACTCGGGTTTGTACGACGGCATTTCCCTTTCCGGGCGTAATATGACGAAACTCCATTACTTTGCAGGGCGCGTTTTCAACGATAATCACCATTCCTTTGCGAACACTGGTAGCTGTTACATTCATAAAATGCTTATAATCTCCGTATATTAAAATTTTGTTTAATTTTACAAAGTTTTTAGTTTAGTTTTTGCCGTATAACTTTGTCTAGTCGCCAAAAAGCTTATGAAAATTTCAATCATTATTCCCGCCTACAATGAGGAGAAATATTTATTCGCCACGCTCGAAAAAATCGGTGCGGGATTGGCAGATATTGACTCGGAAGCGGAAATAATTGTCGTTGACAACGAAAGCGAAGACAAAACCCCGCAAATCGCAAAAGATTTCGGAGCAATAGTCTTTACGGAAAAAAAGCACAATATTGCTCAGGTGAGAAACACGGGCGCAAATAACGCGAGCGGTGATGTTTTGATTTTTATTGACGCAGACACGCTTGTTCCGAGGGAACTTTTCCAAAAAATCATTGATGCGATGCACGACGAAAGATGTCTCGGCGGCGCAGTTGCCGTTGATTATGAAAAATTTGAGCGGAAATGGGTGAGATTTTATTTAGTAGGTTGGAAATTTTGGGGAAAAATTTTCAATATGAAACAAGGAGCGATGCAGTTTTGTAGAAAATCAGTATTTTTTGAAATAAACGGTTACGACCAAAGTACTTATATGGGCGAAGATGTTAAATTTTACTGGCATTTGTCAAAGTATGCCGCCCAAAATACCGGCTATTTGTATTTCATGGAAAACCCGAAAGTCATAACTTCCTCAAGACGTTTCGATAAAATGAGCGTGTGGAAAACGCTTCTGCTGACGCATCCTTTTTTTATTTTCCTCGCTTCGAAAAGAAAAGAATCCTGGAAAGATTGGTACGAAAAAGCTATTCGCTGATTTAATTATTTTTTACCCGATAAAAAATTTGCTGTATTCGGCAAAATCCGTCATATGTTCGCCTTCCATAAACAGCCAGTTAACCGCGCCGTTTGGGCGAGTGATGAAATTATCGAGACTGGCGGCAAGCGCGTATTTAAATTTTCTCATCCTCTAAGTTTGTTTATTGAACGGCAACGGTTTTGGCTCTTCGCCTTCCTTCGGCGGTTCACGATTGATTGATTCAAAGATTCGTATTATTTCGTCGTGCATTTTTTTAGCGGCTTGGTCGTTCGGACTAAGCTTCAACCCCTTCCGGAAATCACCGAGCGCGGCGCGATACTGCGCCGCTTCGGTTAAAGCAAAAGCCCGCGTGAATAATGCTTTTGCCAAATTTTCTTTTGCCTTTCCATTTTTCTGATTTTCGCCAAACTCTTTTTCAGCTTTTTCAATGCTGGCGGTCATTTCAGCAACATCAATCGGTTTCGTCATCGGTGAAGAATCGCTTGCCGAGATGCCGGAATTCGGTTTAGATGGCGGCACGGTTTCTACATTTCCCGCAGTTTGCGAGTGACTTGAAACTACCGGCACATCATTCGCTTTTTGTGCTTGAGCATTAACGTTGACATTTGAAATTGCCGGCGATTGATTGTTTTGATTGCACGCCATCGAAAATAGCGCTAAACAACTTAAAATTAAGACTTTTTTCATTTTATTGTTTTTCAAAAAAGGGGCGCGATTGAAGAATATAAATTTTTCCGTTCATAATTCCCCATTCAATATCCTGCTCTTTTTTATTGCCGAAAAGACGCTTTATCGTTGAGGCGGTTTTTACTAATTCACGCACATTTTTATCGTTTAACACGCGTCGTTTGACAGTTTGCTCGGTTTCAACCAAATCGCCGTTTTCGCCGAATTTCAAAACGCTGTCTTGCTGCGAAAGCGTTAAAATCTGAACCGCATTCGATTTTGGATTAAAAAGTAATTGTTCGGGAACAAACTTATTGCCCGTTACAGGATCGTTGTGTCCCCAAACCGCGCTGATGTAAACCGATTTTTCATTCTCCGGGTCAAAAGGGTCTTTGGTAATAAGGACTCCGCCGCTATCCATATTGATACCGACCTGGACGAGCGCCGACATATAAACTTCGCGCTGATTGATGTAATTGCGCGCCCTCGCTTCATAAGCTTCAAAATTCCAGAGCGAAGCCCAGACAGTTTTTAAGGCTTCAATGAGTGTTTCATCTGTCTTGACATTTGGAACGGTCGTATAAAGTCCCGCGCCCGAAAAATTCGGTAAATCTTCGGAATTTGACGAACTGCGAACAAAAACGCCTTTTCCGCCAAGTTCAATTTTCCATTTTTTAATAATTTGCGCTCTTAAAGCTTTATCAACTTTGCCATTTTTTATTTGCCCGCGAAATTCTTCGAGCTTTTGCCGACGATAACGCGGATTGTGTACAAAATTATTATCGTCAAGAAGTTCTTCGATTATTTTATCAAAACCGTTGTTCTTCATAAACTTGTCGCAGTAATAAAAGGGAACGGTAAACCCCGCCGGCACTACGACATTCGGAATTCGAGCGTTGATCATTTCGCCTAAGTTGGCGGATTTTGAACCATAAACAATGCTGTCTTTTTTTCGCATCTCCCGGAGTGATGCAATTTTTTTGACGGTTAAATTTGAAGGCGCGACCATTTCTTCCGTAACTGGAATTTCTTTCAGTTGTTCAGTATTGGCGCGTTTGATTTTCGGCTCGGTCAGCGTCGCCTCAAAAGAAACCCAAAAAGTATCCAATTCTTTAAAAAGCTTGTCGGCATCTTTGATATAAACGTTCGGAATTCCCCAACCCTTGGCTAAAATATTGATGTGAGAAAGCGGAGTCGAAGGTTTTGCCACGATAATTCCGCGCACCGGCGGCAGACTTATCGGAAGCTCTTTGAGAATTACAATTTCGTTATCGCCGATTTCGACCGTATCGTCGAGTTTTTCAATAATGTGTATGCGACCGACGGCTTTTCCGACATTGAGTGCGAGATATTCCTGGTTTTTTGAGATTTCATCAGCCGAGATGCGTTTTATTCCGAGATTCTCCGAAGCCTCATCTTGTCTGGTTGAGTTTGGTTTGTAAGCGACTTCTTCAAAAAAACTTTTGTTAATCGTTTCGTAAGCGAGGTTGATTAAATCAGTCGAAGCTAAATCGCCTTCCCACAGTTCAAAGGTAAATTTTTCGACCGGTTTCTGAAACGCTACGGTCCCGACAATAAACCGGCGGTTTTCGCTGATGTAAATTGGCGTAAAAACATCTTCGCCGCGCGCAACCAGGTAATTAGCCAGCAGAAAATCTTTGTGGAAACGATATTTTTGTGAATTGACGTAAAAGATTTTGTTTTTGCTGCGGCGGTCGATGACAAACATCGCGTGCGGCAGCGCAAACGGCGTATCCTGATGATAAACCCGCGCCATCGAATCAAATTCTTCGCGCGTTTTTATCTCGTTTAAAGCGCGTTTTACCGAATCGGGCTTTTTTGACATTGCGCCTTCGGGCTCGCGCGTAGGCGAAGGCTTGCCTGACATTTGTCCGACGCCAAAAGAATTGGTGCAAATTATTGTAAAAAGTATCAAGCAAATATTTTTTGTATATTTTTTCATAAAACTTATATTCCTAGAATTCATAACGTTTCTTTTGATTCATCTTTGCAATTTTTTATGAAAATAATTTTCTTAAAACTCTTAATTCAGATTTATTTTCCAGACAAATATCTAAATCACGAATAATTCCGTCGTGCAGATCATAAATCCAACCGTGAACCGATAAGCTTTGCTCGCGCGTCCAGGCGTCGCGCACAATCGTTGTTTGACCGACATTCAAAACCTGTTCGACGACGTTTAATTCACACAGTTTGTCCAGCTTTTTGTCTTCATCTTCAATCTGGGCTAAAAGCTCATCATAAAGAATTGCGGTGTCTTGGATATGCCGCAGCCAATTGTCAATCAAACCGTTTCGCCCATCTTCAAGCGCAGCTTTCACACCGCCGCAACCGTAGTGTCCACAAACAATTATATGCTTTACCTTGAGCACTTCGACGGCAAACTGCAGCACCGACAAACAATTCATATCGGTGTGAATAACCAAATTGGCAATATTGCGGTGGACAAAGATTTCGCCCGGCATCAGACCGACGATGTTGCTTGCCGAAACGCGGCTGTCCGAGCAACCGATCCACGCATATTCAGGACTTTGCTGTTTAGCGAGGTTAGAAAAAAAATCAGGTCTTAATTCCTCAATCCTTTTCGACCACTTTTTATTATTTTCAAGAAGATGCTCTAATTTGTTCACGTTTATAAAATGAATTTAATTTACAAAAAACTTTATCTTAACACGTCGGTAATTGCATCACACGCAATCCGCACACCGTTTTCAACCGTTACCACGCGCTTTGCTTCTTCGGCATTCGCTTTATAACTCAAATTTCCGAGCAGTTCTGAGAGTTGTTTAGCTGCCATTTCCGCCGTATATTTTTCCCTCGAAATGGTTCGCGCAACGCCGATTCGCGCGCAACGCGCCGCATTGTCGGGCTGATCGTGCGCGTAAGGCATAATTAAATGCGGAACTCCGGCACGCAGAACTT
>JALZOH010000477.1 GCA_030857305.1 Acidobacteriota bacterium | reverse complement strand
ATTTTTCTTGAGCCGAACAGTTTGTCGCCAAACAAATAAAAATTGCCAGAACCGCGCTTAAACAAAATTGATAAGACATAATTTTTCTCCTTTGTTTAGATAACACCACAAAAGCGATTTTTATGACAGCTTTTATTTATATTTTGCTCTGCGAGTTTTCCTTATAAATTTTTACACTTGCAGCCGCTTCATCTCTATCAATAGTTTCCTGCTCGCCGGTCTCCATATTTTTAAGCGTAACTTTATTTTCTGCAAGTTCGCTCTCGCCCAAAACGCAGACGAACGGCACATTGATTTGCGAGGCGTATTTGAATTGTTTGCCGAGTTTGTCGGCTTCGGGATAGACGAGAACGCGCAAGCCTTGCGCGCGTAAATCCGTTGCAAGTTTGAGCGATTCGGGAATTGTTTCTTCGTTCCAAAGGGTTACCAAAACGTCCGCCGTAGCGTTTTGCAATTCGGCGGGAAACATTCCGCGCTCTTCCATCACGACCAGAATTCTTTCGAGTCCAAGCGAGAAGCCGCACGCAGGAATTTGTTCTTTGCCGAACATTCCGATTAAGCTGTCGTAACGTCCGCCGCCGCCAAGGGAGCCTATTTCTTTTCCCACATTAATTTCAAAAATCGCGCCAGTGTAATAAGTCAAACCACGAGCAAGGCTTGGGTCAATTCTAATTTTTCCGTTAGCATTATTTTCTTCAGTAAAATGAAGAATTTTTTTTAACTCAGCTAATCCTTTATCACCAACATCGCTTCCTGACATAAAACCCGCTAAACGCTCTGATATAACATAATTAATTTCTTCTAATGTAATAGTTTCATTTGTAAATGGATTTTGATTAATTTCAATTTCCCGATTTTCGCCCGGAGACATACCTTTTACAACATTTCTAATCCGTCTGAGTGTTTCAAGTTTATCTTCAAGAATTTCAACTTTTCCTTCCAAATCTTGAATTTCTCTTACTTTAATACTCTCAAAAAAATCTAAGATTCTTGCCACTCCAATCATTGGTACATTACGTTCATTAAGTTCTTTGGCTATACCTTCAGGTCCGAACTTTTCAAGTTTATCGATCCCTATTAAAGTTTCTATATGTTTTTTCTTTGGAATTCCTGAAGCATTCAACATTCCGTGCAAAATTTCTCTGTGATTAATGCGAATAACAAAATCATTAAATCCCAAGCGTGTTAAAATCTCGCTCACTGCCGCGCAAAGTTCGGCTTCGACAATCATCGAACTTGAACCGATTGCGTCAACGTCGCATTGATAAAACTCGCGGTAGCGTCCACGCGCCGGACGGTCGGCTCGCCAGACGGGTTGAATTTGGTAGCGTTTGAAGAATTTTGGCAAATCGTTTTTGTGATTGGCGACGACGCGGGCGAGCGGAACAGTTAAATCATAACGCAGAGCAAGGTCGGATAAATCTTTTTCAGGAGCATTTGGGTCAAGTTTCTCGCCGCGCTTTAAGATTTTATAAATGAGTTGATTGCCTTCTTCGCCGTATTTGCCCGTCAAGGTTTCGAGGTTTTCGACCGCCGGAGTTTCGAGCGGCTCAAAGCCATAAGACTCGTAAACTTCTTTGATAATCGAAATAACATATTCGCGCTGCCGAACTTGGGCGGGCAAAAAGTCGCGCATACCGCGTGCCGGATTTGTGTTAACCATCTCTTAAATCCTCACCATTTTTTAAATGTATAGCCGAAATAAAACAAATTTTGATCAAAGCCCGGATTGATATTGCCGGTCGATGCATTGGAAATATGGTGAAATTTGAAGCCGACCGTATATGCGCGTTCGGTTTCGGTTGCAAACTCCACGCCCGCGCCGCCGGACGTGGTAAAGTTAAATTGCCTGCCGCGCCTGTCGGGGAAAAGCGGACTGCGGTCGTCAGGAACGGATTTTGCGAAGAAAATTATACCAGCGCCCATTGAGATAAACGGCTGAACTTTCTTTTTGCGACGAAAATTTAATTGAAGTCCGACCGGGGTAAATCCGACGCCGTAAACCGTTTGGCGTTCTCGACCAATGTCAAGAGTAGTCGGCGTAATTTGAACAACTCTCTGCCGTTCGTAATTGATTAATGCCAACGGTGTAAAATCAATTTGGTATTTAAGCGCCAGATATTTGCCCGAAGCAACGCGGCGCGAATATTGAACTGCCGCAAATCCGAAGATTGATTTTCTCGAACCGCCGAAAAATCGCCCCTCGGGTGCAATTCCGCCTAAAACGGAAAGCTCGTTTTTCTTATCAAACACTTCGGAATCGGCGGTTTGAGCGGTAGAGTTTGCATTCGCCGCGTTATCTTTGCTTTTACTCGCAAATTCATTTGAAGCTGCTTGCCCGAAAACGGAAAAGACGCCGACCACCGTAATAAAAAAAATACTAACCACGAATGCGAGATTAGTAGAAAATTTTCGCATAAATTTTTCCTTACTTGATATCATTCGAATGCTAAAACATGCGCCGAATACGTGTATCTCAAGTATAAACCAAATTTTATTTTGACTAAAAACGCTTCGTCTTTGACGATT
>JALZOH010000072.1:7811-8309 GCA_030857305.1 Acidobacteriota bacterium | reverse complement strand
TGCTGCATCTTTAACATTACCGACAACTCTATCACCGATAGCCGAAGCTTCTTCACTAACGGTTCCATCTCTAAATTTATCTTGATTATTCATAATAGTCTCCTTCATTAAACATTTGAAAATATTAGCTGTTTAGCTTGAGGTACTAATGAGCAATAGATGTGCCAGAACCATTGGTTATGTTAAAGTTTAATATTTATTACCTTTCAGCTTTAAAAAACCATGCTTAAAAGGCAGCAATAAAATTGTTATGTTTCGTTTTCAAACACTAAACTTCTTCAAAGTCGTCTCTATTTGAGACATAAAGGTTTCTTTATAAAAATTTGTTTATAATTTAAGGGTCATGACTAGCAGAAAATGATTTTTCTGCTTGGATATTTGACTCCGCGAGAGTTCAAATCAAAGATGGAAAATAATAAATCACTCGCTATCTGATTGGAATAATAAATGGGGGCTGGACAATGCCATTGACTATCAGTTAAATCAGAAGGATATTTT
>JALZOH010000072.1:0-7801 GCA_030857305.1 Acidobacteriota bacterium | reverse complement strand
CAGCCGTCGTCTTGACCGACTGCGAATCTAAAGAGCTGGCTGTCGGATGCTTGTGCCTTCCTTTTTTGCGCCGCAACTCAGAGCGCAGAGTTTCGTGAATCCGATACCACGTCCCGTCCTTTTGCCAATGCGCGAAATAACCATAAACGGTGCGCCAGTGCGGATAATCACGCGGCAAAAATCGCCATTGACAACCCGTAAAAACAAGATACAAAACAGCATTGACCACTTCTCGGAAATCAACTTCACGGGGTCTGCCCATTCGTTTAGCCAAAGGAAAGAAATCTTTGATATGATGCCATTGACTATCAGTTAAATCAGAAGGATATTTTTTCACAAAAACAATTTCCCAATCTGACGCGCTGATAGTCAAATCAACCTTTATTTCGAGTTTTCAAACAGCTTCTGAGAATTTGACGAAATTTAGGGCGTGAAATTTGAGTGCGGATGTAAACTTTGCAATTATCTGTCATCATTAGCTTTAAGCATTGTAATCTACTTTTCCCCTAGGCATGACCCTAAAATTGATATTCAATCCTGATAATTTATAAAACTGCCACTAGCGTTTATAATTAAAATTCCAATAAATTTTCAACAAAGTTTTGCTGGTAAAATTCTATTCGTCAAACTTATTTGCTTCTCAGACGTAGAAACTTGTATTAGCAAGAAAGAAGCAGATAAATTTTGCAAAATTATATGAATGTTGGAAATGTAATCGGGCAAATTCTCGATAACAAATACAAAATTGAAAGAGAATTAGGCAAAGGCGGGATGGGAACCGTCTACCTGGCGACACACGTCGGCACGGAACGCCCGGTTGCCGTCAAAGTTATTGCGCCGGAATTTATGCAGCGCGCCGAATTTGTTGAAAGATTCAGGCGGGAAGCACGTGCGGCGGGACGGCTCCGGCATCCGAATGTCGTTAACGTTACGGACTTCGGCTTTTCCAGAACCGACCGGGGGGAAGTTGCTTATCTGGTAATGGAATACCTGGACGGCTGCACGCTTGGAGAAGTGCTCGAAGAAGAAAAACGATTGCCTCTGTCGTGGTCGATAGACATTCTTGAACAAGTTTGCTCGGCAGTTCAGGAAGCGCACGAACAGGGAATTATTCACCGTGACTTAAAGCCCGACAATATTTGGCTGGAACCGAATCAGCGCGGCGGTCATACGGTCAAGGTTTTGGATTTTGGGATTGCCAAACTTGAGGAATCTCAAAATTTAGGCTCAGAAAATATAGGCACGCAATTGCCTGTCCTAGCCAACACCGCGCAAACTCACCAAACTGACGGAAGAAAAACATTTTTCGACGATGCCCAAATTATAACTTTTGCGGAGAAACAACCTAAAACCGTCATTTCTGAATCGGCGACCGTCGCGCAGATTTTTGAACCTAAAAGTGTAAATTCCGAAGCCGGAACGCTCGTGCAGCCGGTTGAAATTGATTTGGAAAAAGGCACGGCAATCTTGCTCGCTGGTAAAATGCAAATTTCTTCTGATTCTCATATTGAAAATGCCGAAACAAAACTTATTTCCGAGTCGGTTGATACGAACGAACGCCGACAAAAGTCTGCATTGACAAGTGAACTGACGCATGTCGGAGCGGTTCTGGGAACACCGCTTTATATGTCGCCCGAACAGTGTCGCGGTGAACGACTCAACGCGCGTTCGGACATTTACTCTCTCGGAGTGATTGCTTACCAATTGCTTTCGGGGAAAACACCGTTTATCGGTAATTTCACCGATGTGATGACGGCGCACAAGGAAACTGAACCACCGCCGCTCGAAGCCAAGAAAATTCCAAAGAAAGTAAAACAGGTGATCAGTTCTGCTCTTGCCAAGGGTGCGGAAGACCGCCCGCAAACGGCACAGATTTTTGCAAGTAAGATTCGCGCTCAATCCGAAGGCATCGGCGTTCTGTTGCAGCGCGCTTTGGTGATTTACAGCCAACATTTGCCAAAATTTTTAGGTTTGGCGATTCTGCTTTATTTGCCCCTTATCGTTTTTACGATTCTAAAAGTAACGGTTACTTCTCTGTATGCCGGTGAAGCGATTAGCCGTAATACTAGTTCGTGGCTGAGCGGTATTTTGACCCTGGGCGGGATGTTTGTCGGAGTTATTTGCGGACATTTCATTATCGGAACGACGACCTGGATTGTAACTCAAATTCTGGCGATGCCGCTGCGTCCGGTTAAATTGCGTCCGGCTCTGAATGCGGCACGAAAAAAATGGAAAACCTTTGCCGGAACGGGACTGTTAAGCACGATTCTAGTTTTTCTCGGCTTGATAGTTTGTTTAATCGGCTTTCCGATTCTTTACGTTTGGTTCGCTTTGGTCTCGTCCGTCGTGATGATGGAAAATTTGCGCGGGCGAGCGGCTTTGGAACGCTCGAAAAAACTTGTGATGCGCTCGCTCGGCACAACCGTCGCGGCAATGTCTATAATGCTTTTAGTTCCTATGATTGTCGGTGGTTTAATCAGCTTTTTCGCCGCCACGACCGTCAAATCCTTTTCCGATACGAAGGAAAAAATAATGGCTGTCCGCCAGGAAATCGAGCAACCCGGGGAAA
Organism: Acidobacteriota bacterium; assembly: GCA_030857305.1. GTDB lineage: Bacteria > Acidobacteriota > Blastocatellia > Pyrinomonadales > Pyrinomonadaceae. The sequence goes on along the minus strand of JALZOH010000072.1, from coordinate 5,232 downwards.
CGGAAAACGTTGAAGAAAAAGACAAAGCCACTAATGGAATACAAGTTACAATGGGAAACGAGAATGTTGTAAAAATCAATGAAAATGTTGATGAAAAACCGAAACTCGGCGGTATAAACGGTTTGATTCAAAAAACGGCAACGGAAATTTTAATGCTGCCGTTTCAAATATTGGTCTCATCGCTCACCTCAATCATTATCGCACTGCTTTATATAAAAACCCGGCTCATCGGCGGTGAATCAATGAAGGATTTGCTCGCGCAATTTGAAGAAGCCGATCAGCCGCAAAGCAATTGGCAAAAACGTATCAGGGAGCGTATCGAACAGACAGGCAAACTTACCAGCAAATCCTGAATCGAAAAACAGTACCGGAAATTATTGTCTTCGGCTCGCATTCTGCCCTTTTTGCAATTTTTTAATATGAAATTATACGGCGTATTTCTGACGATCTTTTTTGCATTCACGGTTCAGGGGCAAAGCATTCAACGCGAATTTCCGCTCGCCGCGAGTGGCACCGTTAATATTAAAAATCTTTACGGACGAGTCAGCGTTTCGGTCGAAGACACGGAGGCGTCAGAAGAATCTGAAGAAACAGAATCGACTGCTGAAGCCGAAGTTAAAGATAAAAAAAATTCAATCCTTCTTACGGCAAACAACGCCGGTGAAAGTGATTTGACGATTGTCGCTGAAATTTCGCGTCTCGACATTCAAGTTAATCCGAAAAATCCGCAATCAACCGTCGATTTAATTTTAAAAATTCCGGCGCGTCTCAAAGTGCGGATTGAAACTTCCAAAGGTGAAGTTCTTGTTTCCGGCGACGTGGAAAATGCTGAGGTCAAAACTGATACAGGCACGATTGCGGCTGATGTTCCGCTCGATAATTTGAAATATGATTTTGTCTGGACGGCTTCGCGCCCCAGATATTTGAGCGATGTCGAGCTGGAAAAAGTCAAAGAAAAGGCAGGCGGAAAGTTTGTGCTGAACGGTAAAATTACTGAAGAAGGAAAAAGTAAAAAGGAAAAAGTAAAAAGTGAAGACGAAGCGGAAAATTCGGATGATACCGAAGAGCCATCTGATGACAATTCAGATGTAAACAAATCAAACGGCAAAAAACAAAAATCAAAGCCGAAAGAGACAAAAGCAAACATTGTTAAATTAAATTTTACGACCGAGCGCGGGATTATTCTGCTCAACGTCAACCCGAACGAAGTTCCGTCGAATTTGCGAGAACGCCCTTTGACAGAGGCGGCAAAAGCCATTGTCAGAAGCGGCGATTCGCTTTTAACCGAAGCAATCAGGCGCGCCAGCCCGAAGTATTTCGGTGAATACGCTGCCACGTTACCGCCGCGCAGAGCGACGCCGCTGCTGACTGAAGCGAAGAAATCGCAAGTTCTGGCGAGTTCGCCAATAAAAAAAGTTCTCGTCAAAGTTACCAATATCAACAACCGCGCCATCGGCGATTTGAGCAAAAATGATTTTGAAGTTTCCGAAGCCGGGCAGACGCGCGAGGTTTTATCGGTTGAACCGACAACGGCGCCGTTTAATTTGGTTCTGCTGCTCGATGTGTCGGGAAGCGTTGATAATTACGTTGACTATCTGCGCAAAACTGCCAGAAATTTTGTCAATACGGTAAATCCAAACGATAAAATCTCGATTATAATTTTTAATGAAGACATCAAGGTTTTATCGAAATTTACGACGAATAAAACCAGGCTTTCCCAAAGTCTCGACACATTTGATGCGGGCGGCGGAACAGCATTTTATGATTCTCTGGCTTATACTCTGGCGGAAACTCTGCGACCTCTGAAAGGAGAACGCACAGCGATTGTTGTTCTTTCAGACGGCGATGACAACCGTTCATTTCTACCGTTTGACGCGCTTCTCGGCTCTATTCAGGAAAGCGGCGCGCTCATTTATCCGCTTTATGTTCCCTCAGGTTTAATTGCCGCATCGGCAATCAACGACGCGAACAAAACGATTGACCCACTACGAAGCAGATATTTGGCTTTAACTTCAAAAGCGGAAAGCGAAGGCGAAAAATTAGCCCAGGTTTCGGGAGGCGTTTATTATCCGGTAACGCAAATCGGAGATTTGCAAAAGGCTTACGACGATATTGTCCTCCAACTTCGCACGGCTTATACCTTAACATTTCGCTCGGAAACAGCCGAAATAAAGGGAAATGGTGTTTCACCACGTTTGAAGGTGAAAGTTAAAAGGGAAAATTCATTTGTTAAACTCGGTTCAGTTACAGAGGTTAAACCGCCTGAAAAATCAGAATTAAAATAAGGAAAATTCCTGATTCGCTAAAAGCCCACAAAAAAGAACAATCTGCCTTCTGATTTGCCGTATGAAATCCCCACTTTTACAATCCCTTTTTGATGAACAGGAAAGCCGACCGCTAACAATTTCTGAGCTCAATGAACAGGTTAAGGGCGAACTTGAAAAACGCTTTAGGTCTGTTTGGGTCGAAGCGGAAATTGTCAATTTTGTCGCAGCGAATTCCGGTCATTGGTATTTCACGCTGCACGACGGCGATTCGCAACTCAAAGCGGCGTGTTATGTCAGAAATAATTTAAGAATCCGGTTTCAACCGTTTGATGGACTGCAGGTTCGCGTCCGCGGAAAACTCAGCGTTTACGAGCCGAAAGGCGAGTATCAAATGCTCGTCGAATCGCTCGAACCGGTCGGCGAGGGCGCGCTCAAAGTAGCTTTTGAACAAATCAAGATAAAACTCGCTCGCGAAGGTTTGTTTAGCGAGGAATTAAAACGAGAACTGCCTTTTTTCCCCAGAAGAATCGGCGTGGTAACTTCACCGAACGGAGCGGCTTTTCACGATATTCTAAATGTTTTATCGCGCCGCACACGCACCGTCAATATTGTTTTGATTCCGACGCGTGTGCAGGGCGAAACGGCGGGCGAAGAAATTACAAAGGCGATTGAATCAGCCAACAGGTTTAACGCGGGAGCAGAAACAGACGACAAAATAGATGTTCTGATTGTCGGGCGCGGCGGCGGTTCTTCAGAAGATTTGTGGGCATTTAACGAAGAGAGAGTGGCGCGAGCGATTCGCCTCTCAGAGATTCCGATAATTTCCGCCGTCGGACACGAAATTGATTTTACGATTGCCGATTTTGTTTCCGACCGGCGCGCGCCGACACCTTCCGCCGCCGCCGAAATTGTTGCCGAAAGTGAATATCAAATTGGAGCATTTATCACTCAAAAAGTTCAGGATTTATTTCAATTCATTGATTATAAACTTCTGCGCTTACGTTCCGATTTGCAGGAATTCGCGTTATCGCCTGTTTTTACCGAATTTCCCCTCGATGTAAAAGATTTGCGTTATGAAGTTGAAGATTTCGAGGCTCAACTCCGCGATGCCGCGCTCGACAAATTAAAAATCGAAAAGCAAGTTTTAGAGACACTGACCAATCGTCTGTCGCCGCTGAAACTTGCTTCAAAGCTCAACGAAAAGAAAATCCGGCTGGCGCTACTCGAACAAAAACAGATTTCCGCCATCAAAGATGTCGCCTACAAAAAGAACGAACGGTTGAAAATCGAAATGGCATCGCTCGACGCGCTTTCGCCATTGTCAGTTTTGAAAAGAGGTTTTTCGATTGTTCAAACGCAAGAGGGGAAAATTTTGCGCGATGCGGAAAAGATAAAGCAAAACGAGCGGGTGAAAATTCGCCTGTCGCGTGGCAGAATAGAAGCGGAAGTTAAATTGGTAGAAAAGTAACGGAAAAATTTAATGCAGAGCCGTAGAAATTTTGATAACACCAATAAATATTGACGAATATAAATGCGATTTCAAAAAATTGAAGTAGATTTTATAGCTTTTGTTTTGCGTATTCACGCCTTTAAACTAAAAAACGATGTCGAAATTTGTGGTAGATTTTAATGAACAAAAAGCAAACGCCGTCAACTCCGGTGTATTGACACCGCAATTCGGTGAGTATCAGCAGCCGAAAAAACAAAGCGTATTCGTAAAAATTCTGAAAGTATTAAGTGTTGTAATTTTGTTTGTTTTCGCAATCACAGCCATTGGCAGCTATTTCTATTGGCAAAATCTAAAAAAAACTCCGCAGTATTCGCTTGCCCTTCTGGTTGATGCGGCACGGCGCGATGACCAGGCGGCAATTGATGATTTGGTTGATACGAATGCCGTTATCGAGGATTTTGTTCCGCAAATAACCGACAAAGCAATTGAGCTTTACGGACGCAATGTTCCGCCGCAGACAATTGCCAGAGTTGCTCAGGTCGCCGCACCGATTATGCCTGCAATAAAAGTACGTGCGAGAGCGGAAATTCCGGGTTTAATCCGTGAAAAAACCAAAAAATTTGAAAGCGTCCCGTTTTGGGCGATTGCCCTTGGCGCAGGAAGAGTTCTGGACGTTTCGCAGGAAGACGATAAGTCTTTTATTAAAAGCAAATTGCAAGACCGCCCGCTTGAATTAACCTTAAAACGTAACGATGACAGGTGGCAGGTCGTCGGAATTAAAGACGAAGAATTATCACGCCGCGTGGCAGAGAAAATCGGTCAGCAGTTAATTGTTCTGGCAAAAAACAACGGAATTAATAAAACCGGTGAAAATTTCGGAATAGAAAATCTAGGCGATTTTTTAAAAGAGGTCGAAGGTATTTTTAAATAATTTATGGCTGAAAAAAAGCAAACATTTGAAAATTCTCTCCAGGAATTGGAAAAAATCGTGCGAAAACTCGAAGACGGAGATTTGTCGCTGGAAGAAAGCCTCAAACATTTTGAAGACGGCGTAAAGCTTTCGCGGGAATGCCAGGAACGCTTAAATCAAGCCGAGCGGCGCATCGAAGTTTTGCTCAAAGACGAAAACGGTAATCCGGTTTTGAATGTCATTAAAGCCGAAGATTTACGCGAAGAAAAACAGCCGAAAATCAAACGTCGGATTGTATTTGATGATAATGAAGATGACGATGAAGACGTATCCCCTTTCTGAGAAAACGATTCGGTTTTTAACCTGAAAAACAAATTGAATTTTTTGTTTAAGAAAAAAGAAAATCCAAATTAAAGATAAAATCACTGTAAAAGTGTTTTAATCTGAAGTTTGGATTTTCTTTTTGAAAAGATAAAACAACAAATTTACTTGCTGCTCTTAGCTGATTTTTTTGGCGAAGTAGTTTTACTTTTAATCGAAGCTTTTATAGTGGCAGTTTTGCCTCTAGCTGGAGTAATTTTACTTTTAGAAGCGCTCTTTTTGCT
>JALZOH010000476.1 GCA_030857305.1 Acidobacteriota bacterium | reverse complement strand
TCTTGCTCCTTGGAAATATTATATTGAATCGAAAACAAATCACCCTTGTTAAATAACTTCTCATTTTTGGTCTTATTTTCGTCGTAATCAGTTGTGCTGTAAAGTTCGTAGGTTAGTCCGTAAACATCCTGAAATACGTCATAATTTATCATTCGGCTTTTACCTGAACGATTCTTGGTAATTTGACTTCTTAAAAGTTTTTGGAATGTATTCGGAAAAGAAACATTAGCCAATGATTGTTGCTTTTTCGGGCTAATTTCTATTTTACGGAGTTTCCCTAAATATCTGGAATCAAGATAATATACTGATTTTTCACCTTTCTGGTTGGTGTCTTCTTTTGTCCAAGTATTTTCGTAAAAACTAAATTTGACTGTCCAATCTGAATCATAATCACAAATCTTTTCGCAATTTTTGCCAAAAATCTTTTTCACAGTCTCTTTTGTCGAGACTCCAGGTTTTAGACCTGCGAGTTTTCCTTTTCCTGAAAACTCATACCCATTTAATTCATTCGGATACGGATTATTCTGCGCCTGAGAAGGCTGCACAAAAACCAGCGTCAAAAGCAAAGCAAAGCCGATAAAAAATTTGGTGATTTTCATAATTTTGAATTATACGCGAAAGTACTACATTTCACTCTTAAAAATACTAATCATTTATTATTTTTTCTCATCCTCAAAATCTAGAACCTATCTCAAAAATACTTTTGCGACGTTTGCGCAAGCCTCTGCGAACCTTTGCGTGACTAATTTTTTAGTAACGCAAAGGGTTACGCAAAGGTCGCAACGGATTAAAACCTTGATTGAACTGCTTTCAAATTGCTCATCATAAAATTTGAAACACTACCCATTTTTCATTTCTCCTCTTTCAACTGTATTTTTTCCGCAACAAATTATATTCTTAAGACATCTAATAGTTAATTTTTCTTCATTCTTTCAATCTAATAGTCAATCCGGTTATAAATTTGGTTAACTTTAATATCAGCTTTTTGAGGTTTGTTTTGATGATAATTTTAAGAATTGTTTGTGTCTTCGCAGTAGCTTTTCTTTTTACCGCGCAAACGGCTTTCGCTGAAAAATCCGGCGCGGTTTATGCCGAAGGCGAATTGTTGGTGAAATTCAAAAAGGGCACGGTGTCTGATTCTGCCAAAAGTATGAATAGACAGATTGGAGCGAACATTCTGGAAGAATTTCCCGAACTCGGCTGGCAGAGAGTCAAGCTTCCCACCAACCTTTCAACCAAAAAAGCGATTTCTCTTTACGAAGGAAGCGCTGAAATTGAAGCCGTCCAACCGAATTTTTATTATCATTTGCTGGCTGCGCCGAACGATCCACGCTTTGGAGAGCTTTACGGAATGCAGAAAATCTCCGCCCCTGCCGCCTGGGATTTGTGGACGGGAAGTGCCGACACAATAGTGGCTGTAATTGATTCCGGCATCGCTTACAATCATCAAGACCTCGCGGCAAATATGTGGAAAAATCCGGGCGAAACAAACGGCAACGGGATAGACGACGACGGCAATGGGTTTGTGGACGATTATTATGGTTACGATTTTTTCTACGATGATTCCGACCCGCTTGACCAGGACGGACACGGCACGCACGTTGCGGGAACAATCGGCGCAGTCGGCAATAATGCTTTGGGCGTAGTTGGCGTAAACTGGAATGTGCGCTTGATGGCGATAAAAATTTACAGCCCCCTCGGAACCGATACTACTTCGACAATGCTGATCAACGCTTATAATTACGTGCGCCTGATGAAAAATCGCGGCGTGAACATTCGCGTGACAAACAATTCCTACGGCGGATGCGGCGAGGCTTGTGGTTACGACCAAGCGACCAAAGACGCGCTCGACGCAATAGGAAACGCCGGAATTCTGAATGTTTTCGCGTCTGGAAATGAGGGAGATAATCTGGAAACAAATCAGCATTACCCGGCGAGTTACACGAGTCCGAGCGTTTTATCTGTTGCGGCTTCGAATTCAACCGACGCTCGCTCCAGTTTTTCTAATTTCGGCACGACGAGCGTTGATCTTGCCGCGCCCGGCTCAGGAATTTTAAGCACCTACAATTCACCGGACAATTCGTATAGAACTCTGAGCGGAACTTCGATGGCATCACCGCATACGGCAGGCGCGGCGGCGCTGCTGTCTTCTTACAATCCAAATCTTTCCGCAATTTCGCTCAAAGCAACTTTGATGAATACGGTTGACGTTCTTCCGCAATGGAGCGGCGTTGTGAAAACAGGCGGCAGATTAAATGTCTCTAACGCTTTGCAGAATCAAACGGTCTGCGCTTTTAATATTTCGTCAAACCCAACGACTGTGACGACCGGCGGCGGAAGTTTCAGTATTAATGTTACTTCGCCGGTTAATTGCGATTTTTCGGCAATAAGTAACTCAAGCTTTATAACCGTTGCGGGCGGAAACCCGGGAAGCGGCAACGGCACGGTTTCTTTTACCGTTCAACCGAATTCAGGCGCGTCCCGCTCGGGAACAATCAACATCGGCGGGACAGTTCTCACCATCAACCAATCCG
>JALZOH010000475.1 GCA_030857305.1 Acidobacteriota bacterium | reverse complement strand
TGGAGAAAAGTTTGTTTTTCAACCGCTAGGCAATTGCCACAATCTGCGCTGATTTTCTGGAATTCCGCAAAAAGATAATCACGCGCGGCGCCAATTCCTCGTGCCGGATTATTTTGCTCAGAAAGCGTATTGCGGGTGCCGAAAGAAACTAATTTTTGAATAGTTGTTTCAATATTTTTCGCCGAAATCTCTTTGAGCATCTGAACAATTTCAGAATTTGGTTTTTCTTTTTTCTGCTTTTGAGCAGAGGCGGGAAACACGAAGACCACCAAAGTTAGAAAAATAACCGCAATTTGAAAAGTTTTCACTTTGACCTCACAAAATAAGATTTGGAATTAAAGAAGTTAAAATACAGGTTAACATACCAGTCGAAGAACATTTAAAAATATTTCATTTTGGTTTTCCTTACTTTTAAAAGTCTGTTTTGCTAAATCTAAATTGCGTTGACATTTTATAAATTGTCAAGAAAAAATGTTTAATAAAAATTTCTTCAAGGAACGTTTTTCTCCTAACTTGGTTCACTTTCAACAATTTCGAAACTAGTCAATATTTCCGCCGTCGGGCGGATGGTAGCGGCAACGCTGCAATATTTGGTGTCGGAAAGTTCGATGGCTTGGGCAACAGCTTGCTCGGAAACGTTGTGTCCCTGCACGATATGGTGAACGTGGAACTTTGTGAAAGCGCGCGGATGTCCATCGCGCCGCTCGCCAGTTATCTCGACTTTGTAATCGGTTATGTGTTGTCGTTTCTTTTCCAAAATTGAAACGACGTCCACTGCCGTGCAAGCCGCCACCGCAACGAGCAGCATTTCCATCGGCGTCGGCGCAGATTTTCTATCGCCTTTAGCGTCAATGGTTTGGGCGTGTCCGCTCGGCGTCGTGCCGATAAAAAATTCATCGCCCGCGTATCGCACCGTTGCTTTATATAAATTGTCTGACATCAGAATTTTCCTGTCCAGAACCGAATACTCGAATGAGTTTTGCGAATTTTATCATAACATTAAAAATGTTATTACCTTTTTCTTAAATTTAATAAACCTTTTGGCATAAAAAGTGCTTCAAAGCTATGGGCAATCGTGAAGTTTGAGTTTTTTACAAACGAAGGAGTTAAAAATGAGTAGATTTAAAAGCGTATTTTCCATTTATTTGACAATCGGTTTAATAATTTTTGGTCTCGTCAGCCAAGCCTTTGCGCAGGTATCGCGTAACGATCGCGATGTGCGCGACACTTTGCGAAGCATTAATTCAAAGGTTGACGATTTCAAGTTTAATCTCGAAAGAGAATTTAGCCGCAGTTCCGTCAACCGCGACCGGGAAAATGAAATTAATGCCAATCTCAGAAATTTTACAAACAGCATCCGCAAATTTGAGAATAAACTTCAAAAGCAGCGCGAGAATGCCGACGATGTTTCCAACGTTTTAAATGCGGCGAAAAGCATCGATGATTTTCTCAGTGTTAATCGTGTCGGTAGCGGTGTGGAAAGCGATTGGACAAATATCCGCGCTTTGCTCGACCGTCTGGCTTCAAATTATCAAGTTTCTTCGGATTGGGAAGACGGAAACAGGCGCAACCCGGAATATAATCGCTATCCGAACAATAATCGCACTCAGGGTAACAACCGTAACCCGGATAATTATCCTTCGACGCGCTCAAATTCTGCTAGCTCCAATTTAACGGGAACTTATCAATTAGACGTTTCAAGAAGCGACAACACGCGTGATATTGCAGACCGCGCGATCAGAAACAGCAACGCGCGAAACACCAGCGCGGACAATCAGCGCGATTTGGAGAGCAAACTCGACGCGCCGGAGCAAATTACTATTGACGTTCGAGGTAGTCAGGTAATGCTTGCTTCGAGTCGCGCCGCACAAATTACTTTTACGGCTGACGGACGCGACCGCACCGAAAAACTTAGTGACGGCAGAACGCTCCGTGCCAGAGGAACGCTCCGCGGACAGGAACTAACCGTTTCGAGTCTGGGCGGCGACACCGATTACACGGTTGTTTTCGCTTCGATTGACAACGGCAATTCGATGCGCGTCACGCGCCGGATTACAACCGAATATTTGCGTCAAACCGTTTTCGCCGAAAGCGTTTACAACAAAACAGATCAGACAGCGCGGATCGGAATTGATAACAATTCAGACGATTCATATTCGAGCAATGACCAGCAGGATAATCGGAGCTATCCGAACAATTACCCAAACAATTACCCAAGGACTTCGACGGGCAGAACCGGTCAATTTATCATTCGCGACGGAACGATTTTAACCGGCACTCTGGAAAACGAAATTAACACTAAAGCTTCGCAGAATAACGACCGTTTCCGGATGACCGTCAACGCGCCGAATGAATATCGCGGCGCGATCGTCGAAGGTTATCTTTCGGGCATCAATCGTTCGGGCAAAGTGTCCGGTCGCTCGCAAATCACTTTCAATTTTGAGCGAATCAGCCTTCCAAACGGTCAAACTTACGACTTCGCCGGATTCCTTCAAAGCGTCACGGACGTTGACGGCAAAACCGTTCAGGTTGATACCGAAGGCACGGCAAG
>JALZOH010000474.1 GCA_030857305.1 Acidobacteriota bacterium | reverse complement strand
TAATTTGCAAGCTACCGCGCGGGCATTGGCAACTTTAGACGCTCTGGCAAGCTTGGCGGAAATTGCGGCGCGTCAAAATTATGTCGCTCCGGTTTTACACGACGGTGATGAAATTGACATCAAGGAAGGCAGACACCCGATTGTTGAATGTTTCGCGGTTAATAATTTTATTCCAAACGATATTTATCTGAATAATTCCACTGACCGGCTTTTAATAATCACCGGACCGAATATGGGCGGAAAATCAACCGTTCTGCGTCAAGTCGCCATCATTCAAATTCTCGCTCAAATCGGTTCGTTTGTTCCTGCTTCTTATGCAAAGCTTCCGATCGTCGACCGGGTTTGGACGCGCGTCGGAGCATCCGATGATTTAGCGAGCGGACGCTCGACCTTTATGGTTGAGATGACCGAAACGGCTGCCATTCTGCACAATGCAACTCCGAGAAGCTTAATTTTGCTCGACGAGATAGGTCGCGGAACTTCCACTTTTGACGGTCTTTCCATTGCCTGGGCGGTTGCCGAATACCTCCATAATTCACCGGAACATTCTGCCAAAACTCTTTTTGCCACACATTATCACGAGTTGACGGAATTAGCCGAAAAATTGCCCGGCGCGAAAAATTATCAAGTTTTGGCGACTGAAAAGGAAAATGAAATCGTATTTCTTCATAAATTACAAAAAGGCAAAGCATCGAAATCTTATGGCATTGCCGTCGCGCAATTGGCAGGTTTGCCTGCAAATACAATTTCCCGAGCTAGGGAAGTTCTCAAAAAACTCGAACAATACGAACTGGCAATTTTTGGGGAAGTCAAACAGATTCCCGATGCGGCTGAAAAAGCATTTAATCAAGCGGGCAAAAGTAAATTGGCAGCGCAGTTTTCGTTATTCGGCATTTCAAACGAAAGCGCCATTAGTGAGATTGCTGAAGCCGATATTGAAAAAATGTCGCATACGGAATTGATTAATTTTTTCAGAGATATAAAAAATCGTCTTATATAACGGGCTGAGGAAGCATCTCGATTCGAGTTTAACTTTAACTGTCGCGATGGCGACACTTTATCTAATAGCTTAACCTTGTTACAATTTGCTTTGTGTTCAATATGCCGGATCATATCCTCTCGTTGTCTCTAGAGAAAAAAATCGGACAATTATTTTTTATCGGACTTCCAGGAGCGGAAGTAGATGTGGAAACGCGTGAACTACTTGAGGAAGTTTCACCGGGCGGCGTATGCCTTTTCGCCAGAAATATCAGGCAAGCCGAACAGACTCGCAAACTTCTCGATGATGTGCGTCAAATCCTGCCTGTTCTCCCGATTTTAAGCGTCGACCAGGAAGGCGGTCTGGTCGATCGGCTTCGACGCATAAATACGCCGATGCCTTCGGCTCGCGTGATCCGGCAGCACGGTGATTTAGCGGCAGCGCGTGAACTCGGTAAAATCACCGGCGAAATTCTGCGGCGGCTCGGATTCAATATGAATTTCGCGCCCGTCATGGAAATTATGTCTGAGGAACGCGAACTCCTTTCCAACGGACTTTTTTCGCGTTCGTTCGGGCGTTCGCCCGGTGAGGTTCTGGGTTATTCACAAGTTTATCTGCGCGGCTTGCAGAGTCAAGGAATTTTAGCCTGTCTCAAACATTTTCCGGGAATCGGCGCCGGTGAAGTTGATTCGCACGAAGAATTGCCGCTCGTTGATTTAACGCACGCAGAATTAATCGCGAAAGACCTCGCACCGTATATCGAACTTTTTTTGTACCGACAAGATGAAGACGACCGGATCCGCGTCGTGATGGTCAGCCACGGCGGTTTTCCAAAAATTGATTTGGAACACGAAAAGATTGGTGGAAAGCTTATTCCGGCATCATTAAACACGAATGTGGTCACAAAGCTTCTGCGTGAGGAGCTCGGTTATAAACATCTCGTTTTAACGGACGATTTGGAAATGGGGGCAATTCTCAGGCATTACTCGATTGAAGAAGCCACAAAGTGCGCGTTTAGAGCGGGTGAAGATATGATTTTAATATGTTCAAGCACAGACGCGGTGCGGAAAAGCTATCGCGCGATGCTTAGCTCTTTTCAAAACGGTGAACAATCGATTGCTCGTCTTGACGAATCTTTGGTTCGTATTGCCGAAGTCAAAAATATCCTGCAGCCGCCACTTGATTTTGACGCCGGGCGTCTGGAGCAACTTTCAAATAATATCGCTCGTTTAAACGATAAATTGAATTATAGTTATAGTTCAAAATAAAAAACGCCCCACGAATGGCGTTATTTTCCGGAGGCTAAATGAATTTACGTTATATTTTCGGATTTTTTATTATTTTTACGCTTTTTTTCGGCGGATCCGCGTGTCGCACACAAAATAGTAATATTGTCACGATCGCTAATTCCGACAAATTTTCCAGTCTCGATACGATCAGCACGACTAGCCCGGACTCTGCGGCTGACCGAGTTCGCGTATTAATTTATAACTCGCTGGTAAAAAAGAACGAAAACTTTGAATACGTTGGAGATTTAGCCAAAGAAATCAATATCGGCGACGATAATTTGACG
>JALZOH010000071.1 GCA_030857305.1 Acidobacteriota bacterium | reverse complement strand
GTCATTGGCTTTGCCGATATATTTCTTGATTTCATCTTCGCTCGCGCCGTCAAAAACCGGCGTGGCAAAGTGCAAACCGAGAACCCGCGCCGCCCATCCGAGATGCGTTTCGAGAATCTGACCGACGTTCATACGGCTCGGCACCCCGAGCGGATTAAGCACGATGTCGACAGGCGTTCCGTCCGGCAGGTAAGGCATATCTTCTTCCGGCAGAATACGCGCGATAACGCCTTTGTTGCCGTGCCGTCCAGCCATCTTGTCGCCGACTGAAAGTTTGCGCTTCATTGCCACGAAAACCTTCACCATTTTGATCACGCCCGGCGGAAGTTCATCACCTTGTTTCAGCTTGGTGATTTTTTCCTCATAGATGTCGCTCAAAATATTTATCTGGCGCGTCGTGCGCTGTTCGTATTCCTTAACTTCTGCCGTAATGTCAATCGTTCCGGCGGCGACATCGGCTTTACGAAGGAATTTTGCGTCAATTTCTTTGAGGATTTCGCGATTTAATGTTTCGCCTTTTTTCAGGATGACATCTTTTCCGTCGGTTAAATCCTTCGTCAATTTGCGTCCTTCAAAAAGCTCGTAAATCCGTTCGTCGCGCTGCTCACTCAAAATACGAATTTCGTCCTCGAGGTCACGGCGCAAATCATCTTCTTCCAAAGATTCGATATCGAGCGAACGGTCATCCTTTTCCTGACCTTTGCGCGTGAACACCTGCACGTCAACGACTGTTCCGTCAATTCCCGGCGGGCACGTCAGACTTGCGTCCTTCACATCGCCGGCTTTTTCGCCGAAGATTGCGCGGAGCAGCTTTTCTTCTGCCGTCAACTGCGTCTCGCCTTTCGGCGTAACTTTTCCGACGAGAATCGAACCCGGCTTGACCTGCGCGCCGATCCTGATAATACCTGATTCGTCTAAATCCCGAAGCATGTTTTCGCCGATATTCGGAATATCGCGCGTTACTTCTTCGGGTCCGAGCTTTGTATCACGCGCTTCGATTTCGAGCTCCTCGATATGAATTGAAGTGTAATAATCTTCTTTGACAAGGCGTTCCGAAACCAGAATCGCGTCTTCAAAGTTGTAACCGCGCCAGGACATAAACGCCACCAAAACATTTCTGCCGAGCGCGAGCTCGCCTCGGTCAGTGCACGGTCCGTCAGCAATAACTTGTCCTTTTTTAACGCTTTCGCCGACTTGCACGATGGCGCGTTGATTGATACACGTGTTTTGATTCGACCGCGTAAATTTAACAAGAGAGTAAATATCCGCCGTCACTTCGCGCGAAATCGTACCGTCAACCTGATGGTCGGCTTTGACGATAATGCGCTCAGAATCGACGTAATCAACCACTCCGTTACGCTTGGCAATAACCACTGCGCCCGAATCTCGCGCCGCAATCGCTTCCATTCCGGTTCCGACATACGGACTCTCCGCCCGCAAAAGTGGAACGGATTGACGCTGCATATTCGAGCCCATCAGAGCGCGGTTTGCGTCGTCGTTTTCCAAAAAGGGAACAAGAGACGCCGCCACTGAAACGAGTTGTTTCGGTGAAACGTCCATATACTCGATTTCGTCGCGTGAAGACGTTATAAATTCACCTTTCTTCCGTGCCGCATTTCGATCATTAGCTATAAAACCTTTTCCGTCGAGTTCGATATTAGCTTGCCCGATCGTGTATTTATCTTCTTCCCACGCCGTCAGATAAAACGGGAACGGTTCAAATTCGGCTTCGCGTTCGTCTTTTTTGAGTTTCACGTTTGCCTCTTCAACTTGTTCCAGCGGAACGTGTGCGTGCGGCTTGATGCCCGTATCGCCGCCGTTGATGATTTTTACATATTCAATCACCCGTCCGTTTTCAACTTTACGGTACGGCGATTCAATAAATCCGAACTCGTTAATGCGAGCAAAACACGAAAGGCTCGAAATCAGACCGATATTCGGACCTTCCGGCGTTTCAATCGGGCAGATGCGTCCGTAATGTGTCGGGTGAACGTCGCGCACTTCAAACCCGGCGCGTTCACGCGAAAGTCCGCCCGGTCCGAGCGCCGAGAGACGACGTTTGTGCGTGATTTCCGAAAGCGGATTCGTTTGATCCATAAACTGCGACAATTGCGATGAACCAAAAAACTCACGCACCGCCGCCGTGACAGGTTTCGCGTTAACCAGATCGCGCGGCATCGTCGTAAACATATCCTGCTGAATCGACATTTTCTCTTTGATGGCGCGTTCCATTCTTTCAAGCCCGATACGAAATTGATTTTCGAGCAATTCGCCGACGGCACGAACCCGGCGATTACCGAGATGATCAATATCGTCCTGCGTGTAATTGTCGCTATCCCTTTTCATTCGCAAAAGATAATTGACGACTTCATAAAAATCACCGGCTTTTAGAAGCGAGTTGTTAATGTCATCGCGCTCGGGTCTGCCCATTTTGATATTGAATTTCAGGCGTCCGACGCGCGACAAATCAAAGCGGCGCGCATCAAAAAACATTCCTTCAAGCAAGCGGTAAGCCGTCGGCACAGTTGGTGGATCTCCGGGACGCATCTTGCGGTAAATTTCCAGCAGCGCGTCAACCGGTTTAACAATTGTGTCCTTCTTTAGAGTCTGCAAAATTATCCCGCCAACAGTATCTTTTTCAGGAAAGAAAACCGAGAAATTCTCCACGCCTTCCTCGACGATTTGCTGCAGCTTGGCAGCCGTGATTTCAGTCGACGCTTCGAGAATGACTTCACCCGTTTTGGTATTAACGATGTCGTCGAGAGCAAAAGCATTTTCAAATTCGGCAGCCGAAACCTCGACTTTTTCGATTTTAAGTTTTCTCAGTTCGCGCAGAGCCGATGCCGTTACCTTCTTTCCAGTTTTGACAATTATGTCGCCTTTATCTTTGATGTCTTCTTCCGAACGCATTCCATTAAGATTAGTATCACCGTCTTCCTTGACCTTGAGAAAGATTTTTCCCTTCTGAACAGATACTTCATCAGTCGTATAAAACCGCTTCAGAATATCGGCATTTGAAAATTCAGCGTTTTTGACAACATCTTCGAGGATGCTGTCAGACACGGTTTTCATATCAATTTGCGGATTAAGCCACAAACCCAGCGCGCGCAGAAAAATTGTTGCTAAGATTTTGCGCTTTCCGAGCCTTGCGTGAAGAATATTTTTCTGGTCGTGTTCAAATTCAACCCACGAGCCGCGATATGGAATAATTTTTGCAAGATATGTATCTCGATCGCCTTTGAAAAACACACCGGGGCTGCGATGCAACTGCGAGACGATGACGCGCTCGGTGCCGTTGATAACAAAAGTGCCGTTATCGGTCATCAAAGGAATTTCGCCGAAGAAAACGTCTTCTTCTTTAATATCACGGATGGTCGAAACGCCTGTCTCCGCGTCTTTGTCATAAACGGTTAAACGAATTCTTACCTTCAGCGGAACGCTGTAGGAAGTGCCTCTTTCCTGGCATTCCTGTTGGTCGTGTTTGTGTTTCAAACCGACCGGTTCACCGCAGTTTGAACATAGTTTCGGACGCACGACGTTAAATGTGCCGCAATTATTACAGAGAACTTCAGCCGGATTGAACGGATCGACTTTGACTTTCGCGCCGCACTCTTTGCAGTTGGCGCGTAAGTGTTCGAGTCCTTCTAAATTCCCGCACTTACACTGCCAGTTGCCGATTTGATACTCGACGAACTCCAGCGTTG
This sequence comes from Acidobacteriota bacterium, assembly GCA_030857305.1. Taxonomy (GTDB): domain Bacteria; phylum Acidobacteriota; class Blastocatellia; order Pyrinomonadales; family Pyrinomonadaceae. The sequence continues at coordinate 4,683 of JALZOH010000071.1, read as the reverse complement.
CCGTTTCGCGAAAATCGGAAACCGGGAAAATAGATTGAAAAACCGTCTGTAGCCCGACCGTATCGCGTTCTTCAGGAATCAAATCCATCTGCAAAAAGCGATTGTATGATTCGCGCTGCACTTCGATTAGATTCGGAATACGGGCTGATGTATAAATTTTTGAAAAATCGACGCGCTCTGGCGCACGGCTCGTTCGGCGCCCAAGCCCATTAGTATTTGTTTGTAGCGGATTGGCAATCATAATTTTTATAAAATTCGGGTCACGGGAAAGAAATATATTGACTTAAGTCAAATTTTGTTGTTAAGATGCGGTAGCTAAAAATTCCAGAGCATCTTTTCGAATAAAGACGGCAAATGCGGTCAAGGGTAAAGCACACCCTGACCGCTTATTTACTAGCAGTTTTGCTATCTTCCAAATTTTTCGAGAGTGCCGAAAAGAGACACTAACACTCCAAACTATAACGAGAAATTTTTTCTCTTAACCTTTAAAAGCTCTGAGTCGAAACCGTAGAGCTTCCGAATCGTTCCTAAACTGTAAAGATAATAGATGGCAAGCGTCAAAATTTAGTTGCACATTCAAACGCTTGCCACTCCAGTTTAACAAGTAAATTATTTTACTTCAACCGATGCCCCGGCATCGGTTAGTTTTGTTTTGATTTCATCGGCTTCAGCTTGGGAAACGCCTTCTTTTATTGCCTTCGGCGCGCCGTCAACCAATTCTTTGGCTTCTTTCAAGCCAAGACCGGCAACAACTTCACGAACAACTTTGATGACATTAATTTTTTGACCGCCGGCAGCCGTCAAGATAACGTCAAAAGTATCTTTTTCTTCGGCTGCGGGAGCGGCATCGCCGCCGGCTCCGGCACCAGCCGCCATTGCCATCGGCGCGGCAGCCGCGGCGGCTGAAACTCCGAAAACTTCTTCTAATTCTTTAACTAATTCCGACGCTTCAAGCAACGTCATACCTTTTAAATATTCAACTACTTCATCTTTTGTAACTGCCATGATATCTATTTTCCTCCTAAAGGGTTCTTTGTATTTTGTAAAATATTAATCCGCAACTTTTTTATAATTACGATTAACGGTTATTAGTGTCAGCCGCGAGAACCCACGGGACATTTTTTTCTGCGGGTTGCATCTCCGCTTACCGAAAACATCCGAGTCGCAGAAGCGACCTGACATATCGCTTCGCTCGTTTTACCTTGAGTACGGCTTAAAAAACTTTATTTATTCTGACTTTTCTTCCGTCACCGCTTCTTCCGGCGAATCTATTTGTTCGACGCTTTGTTCGGAACTCGGTTCAATTTCCGGTTTAGCTTCCGCTTGCGCTTCTTCTTTGTTCGCAATTTGTTCGCTTTCCTGCGTTGTGTCTTTCGTTTCTTCCGCTACGTCACTTTGTTCGGGTTGTTTAGCTTCTTCTTGTTGTTCAGTTTTCTGCTCTGCCGGAACATCCGTTTTTCCTTCACCGATTTGTTTGATAACAACCGCCAAATTGCGCGGTACGGCATTAATCACCGTTACAATACGCTGCGCCTGGGCGTTGATCACAAACATTAACTTGGAAATAAGTTGTTCTTTTGAAGGCAGACTGGCGATTGCTTCGACTTGTATTAAGTTGACAACCCTGCCTTCGACAACTCCCGCTTTGAACGTGTAAATATCGGCATTATCTTTGACAAATTTTGAAACCGCTTTTGACAAAACCACCGCATCATTTTCCGTCCAGGCAATTCCCGTCACGCCTTTGAAATATTCGCTGGCATCTTCGTAAGGTGTTCCTTTTACCGCGATTCGCGCTAGAGTATTTTTAACGACTCGAAAATTTGCCCCTGCATCGCGCAGGTAGTTGCGGAATTCCTGGTCTTTATTAACGGATAGTTTATTAAAACCGACCACCATCGCGGACTTTGAATTGTTCAACTGCTCCGTGAGGGCGTTTAAATCTTCTTGTTTTCTTTCTCTTGTTTTCATCTTTTTACTTCTCGCTCCTCACTCGTTTAGGCATATGCCAATTCGTCGAGCAGCACACCCGGACTCATTGTGGCTGCCAAATTGATTTTCTTTAAATAACGACCTTTAGCCGTTGTCGGTCTGGCTTTGATTACTGCATTGATTAAAACTCTCGTATTTTCGAGCAGTTTGTCTTCGTCAAAAGATACTTTTCCGACAGGGCTGTGAATAACGCCCGTTTTATCAACCCGGTATTCAACCTTTCCGGCTTTGGTTTCCTGGATAGCATTTTTAACATCCATCGTTACCGTCCCCGTCTTCGGGTTCGGCATCAAACCGCGCGGACCTAAAACTTTGCCGAGCGTTCCGACCGAGCGCATCATATCGGGAGTGGCGATAACGGCGTCAAAGTCGAGCCAGCCGCCTTTGATCTTTTCAACCAAATCATCGCCGCCCGCAAAATCCGCGCCGGCTTCCTCAGCTTCCTTGACTTTATCGCCCTGCGCGATAACGACTATTATCTTGGCTTTTCCGCCTAAACCGTTCGGAAGAACAAGTGTTCCGCGCACGAGCTGGTCGGCTTTGCGCGGGTCAACGCCGAGCCACATTGTTAATTCGACTGTTTCATCAAATTTTGCAAAAGCAATTTCTTTTACTTTAGCAACTGCTTCCGGCAAATCATATTTTTTATCTGCTTCGAGCTTTTCAAGCGCCGCGCGATAATTTTTTCCTCTTTTCATCTATACCTCCAAGGTTCCAGCGAATTGTTTTTGCAATTCTCCCTTTATTATTTAAAGTAGCCAAAAGCAGAAGTTGCCAGACAAGAGCAAGCGACAACGTTTCATCGCAAACTGCTTACTGCCGCTGCCATTTGCCTACTCGATTGTTAGCCCCATGCTTTTCGCCGTTCCTTCGATTGTGCGAACCGCGGAATCCAAATTGGTCGTGTTCAAATCGGGCATTTTTGTTTTAGCAATTTCTTCGAGCTTCGCACGAGAAATCGAACCGGCTTTTGTACGGTTCGGCGTGCCGGAGCCTTTGGCAATACCGGCTGCCTTACGAATCAAATCGGCGGCAGGCGGAGTTTTTGTTTCAAACGTAAACGAACGGTCGGCGTAAACGGTAATGACAACCGGAATTTTCATGTCCGGGTCGGCATTTTGCGTTTTTGCGTTGAACGCTTTGCAAAACTCCATGATGTTGACGCCGTGTTGACCGAGCGCCGGACCAATCGGCGGAGCCGGGTTTGCCTTTCCCGCCGGAATTTGTAACTTAATGTATCCTGAAATCTTTTTAGCCATAACTTTAATAGTGATAAGTGGTAAGTAATAAGTGATAAGGGAAAGCATAAAAACTTACCACTTACCGTTTAGCGCTTACCACTATTTACTCTTCTTCTGCAAACGTAACTTTTTCAACGTCTAAAAAATTTAATTCGACGGGTGTTGAACGTCCAAAAATGGTCACGGTTACTTTTAGAGTAGTCTTCTCTTCGTTTAGTTCTTCAACCTTACCGGTAAAACTTGCGAATGGACCGGATTTGATGCGAACGACTTCGCCAACTTCGTAGGAAAACTTCGGTTTCGGTTTTTCCGTCGCAACTTCAATATTGTGAACGATCTGGTCAACTTCTAACTGGGTCAGAGGCGTCGGTTGTTTGCCGCCCAAAAACCCTGTAACTTTTGGCGTAGATTTGATTGCGTGAAACACATTGTCGGGAATCTTTCCTTTATCGTCACACTCAACCTCAACCAGGACATAACCCGGATAAAACATCCGCGACGATTCGATACGCTTATTTCCGCGCATCTCGACGACAGTTTCCTTTGGAAGGAGAACTTCGGTAATCTGTTCGCCCAAAACCATGTCGCGGATGCGAGCGTTCAGACTCTCCAGCACCTTGTTTTCATGTCCTGAATATGTGTGGATAAAATACCACTGCTTCATCTTGTAATCCTTATAAACCGACAATTCTGTTAACTAACCAGGTTAAGCCTTCTAATAGATAGACCCAAATTTGGTCAACAAAAAACAGGTAGATAGCAAAGAAAATGACATTGACAATAACGATAATGGTCGTGTTTCTAACGTCATCAGAAGAAGGGAAAGACGTTTTATCGAGCTCTTCGCGCGTATGCTGAATAAACTCTCCGACGCTTTCCTTTCGTTCTCTGTTACCCTTGTCTAAGGTGTCAACTGCTTCTGACACAAGTTTTATCTCCTTAAATTTTTTCTGGCAGGGGTACCAGGACTCGAACCCGGACCTACGGTTTTGGAGACCGACATGCTAACCATTGACACCATACCCCTCTAAATTAGTCGAGAGTAAAGAGTGGAGAGCGACGAGCGAAAACTTCTAACTCGCCTCTCTCCACTTTCAACTCACTACTATCGCTACTTGTTTTCTCTATGCAAACGATGGCAACGGCAACGGTTACAAAACTTTTTAAGTTCAAGCCTTCCGGGCGTGTTCTTTTTGTTTTTGGTCGTTACGTAATTGCGCTCTTTGCACTCCGTACATTGTAAAATGATGTTATCGCGTGCCATAACCGTTTAACCTCTCTTCTAAAAACTACTCAACAATATCGGAGACGGTGCCCGCGCCGACCGTCCGCCCGCCTTCCCTGATCGCAAAGCGCAGTCCTTTCTCCATCGCAATCGGCGCAATCAACTCGATCTCCATCTGGATGTTATCCCCTGGCATCACCATCTCCACTCCGGTCGGCAAGTGCG
>JALZOH010000070.1 GCA_030857305.1 Acidobacteriota bacterium | reverse complement strand
GTTTTGGAATTTGGAATAATAATTGATTTTATATCTATGTCCATCCGCGTTCATCTGCGTTTAAAATTTTCTTATCCAACCGTCAAAACAACTTTGCCCATCGTCTTTCTGCCTTCGAGTGCGTCGTGCGCTTGCTTTGCCTGTTCGAGTGGAAACTCAGTTACGTTCACTTCGAGCCGATTTTCGGCAATATGCGACATCAACTCTTTTGTAAAAGCCGCCATATTTTCGCGCGTTTCAAAATTCAAATTATAACCTTTAACCGTTTGCATTCTGAATAACAAACTAAGCGCGGAGATCTGAAAATCCTCACCGCTTGCCGCGCCGTAAACTATCATTGTGCCGCCCGTCGCCAGACATTTAAAATTTTGCCGACCGATTTCGCCGCCGACCATTTCGATTATTAAATCTACGCCTTTGCCGTCGGTTGCCGCCAAAACTTCGTCAGTCCAATCGCTTTCGCTGTAATTGATACCGACATCCGCGCCCAAACTCACGACCTTTTCTAGTTTTTCACTAGTCGAAGCCGTACCTAAAACCTTCGCGCCTTTGTGTTTCGCCAACTGAACGAGAAGCGAGCCGACACCGCCCGCCGCGGCGTGAATCAAAATGGTTTGCCCGCTTGTCAAATCCGCCAGCAGTCCGAGCGCGGTCAAACCCTGCACCAACAAAGCCGTCGCTTTTCCAAATTCCAAATCATCTGGAATCGGAACAATCATCCGCCAATCGGCAATGGCGTATTCGGCGTAACCACCGCCGCGAACGGTTGCCAAAACTCTCTGTCCGACGCTAAAATGTTTGACATTCGCCCCCGCTGCTTCAATCGTTCCCGCAACTTCAAAGCCCAACACAAAAGGCAGTTCGGGCGAAAACATATATTTGTTTTGCCGCAGCATCGTGTCGGCATAATTTATTCCTGCCGCCGCCGTTTTGATTAAAACTTCATCCGCACCCGGAGTCGGCTTTTCGATTTCGTCAACGCGCAAGTTTTGGCTTCCGCCAAATTCGTTAATTCTGATTGCTTTCATTTTTATGAACCTATTTTTTGTGCCTGAATTTTAAGTTTGAGCGAATTCTAATGAATACTATTGAAACTTGCTTTTATTTCTTTAGCGCTTCTTCAACTTTTTCAATTAACTGCGTGTCTTCCGCCGTTGCGTCCGGCGCAAAACGCGCAATAACAGCTCCGTTTTTAGCAATCAAAAACTTCTCGAAATTCCACAAAATTTCATTCGGTGTTGAACGCGTATGTCCAAAACCTTTCAATTTTTCTTCAAATACACCGCCATTGACATCTGTTTCGGGTTTAACTTCAGTCAAGTATTTATAGAGCGGATGCTGATCTTCGCCCTTCACGGAAATTTTTGAAAACAGCGGAAACTGGACGTTGAAATTTGTCGAACAAAATTCTTGAATTTCATCTTCCGAACCCGGTTCCTGCCCCATAAAGTTGTTGGCGGGAAAACCTAAAACTTCTAAACCGCGCTCGCCGTAATTTTCGTAAAGTTTTTCTAAACCTTCGTATTGCGGAGTCAAACCGCATTTCGATGCGACGTTGACGACGAGCAAAACTTTACCTTTGTATTCGCCAAGGTTTGTTTCCGCGCCGTTAATTTTCCGCACAGGAATTTCGTAAATTTCGTCTGTCATAAATTTTCGTTAATTTTTTTCTTTTCTTGTAATCATTAATCCGTCACGCACGGCGAACAAAATATTGCTGACACGTTCGTCCTTCTGAATTTTTTGATTAAATGCGTGCAGAGCGATTGTGCTTTCGTCATTGTTCGCCTTAACATCCAAAACATTTCCGCTCCACAAAACATTGTCGGCGATGATAAATCCGCCGATTCGAAGTTTAGGAAATACAAGCTCGAAATAATTGCGATAATTAGGCTTATCAGCATCAATAAAAATTAAATCATAAATTTCATTGATATTCGGAATGATTTCTAAGGCGTCGCCGAGATGCGATTCGATCTTGTCATTCAAACCGGATTTTGCCCAAAATTCCTTTGCAACCCTGTTTGTTTCCGGCTGAATATCGAGCGTGATTATTTTCCCGTCCTCGCTCAAACCTTCTGCCAGACACAGGGTTGAGTAACCGACATAAGTTCCGATTTCTAAAATTCGGCGCGGGTTGATCATTTTGCTGAAAATCGATAGCAGACGACCTTGATAAAAGCCGGAAAGCATCGAGTTGTCAGCGCGTTCACCGAGAGTTTTTTGGCGAAGTTCGGTTAAAATTTCGCTTTCGGCGGACGTAAATCTCTCCGCATAATCTTGAATTTCCGTCGAAACAATATTCATCACACTTGTAGTTTAAGACGCGCCGTCGAGCTTTGATTCAAAACGCAAACTGAGCAAAGTATTTTTTCCGTCCGTGATTTCCAAAATATTTTCGCTGCCGTCGGTTTCATACTGCACGGCGATTCCGCGCACGTTACCAATCGTGTCGGTCATCGTTTCTCCGTTTTCATCGCTGCGGTCAACTCGCTTTACGATAACTTGTGTTTCATTTCCGTTTTTATTGAGCGAGACATCTTCGAGATGCCCTTCTTCGGCTTCTTCAACCGTCTCGCCCGATCTATAAAAGACGTTAAAACGCGCACGACGATCTTTGTTCCGCAATGAAAATTCTTTCAAAAATTCCGCCCAATTTTTTGGCTCGATTGCCTTACTCATAAATTTTCTCCTTAACTGATTTTGATAACGATTTTACCGAAATGCGAACCGCTTTCCATATATTCGAGAGCTTGCTGCGTCTCTTCAAATGCAAAAGTTTTATCAATGACGGGTTTTAAATTGTGCTGGCAAATGAGCCGGTTCATATCCTCAAACATTTGCCGTGAGCCGACAAAAATTCCCTGCATTTTGACGGCTTTCATCAAAACCGCCGTCGGATTAAATTCGCCTTTACCAGATAAAACTCCGATGACCGCAACGTGTCCGCCCATTTTCACGGCGTTCACGCTCTTTTGGAGAGTTCCCGCGCCGCCGACTTCGACGACGTGTTCAACACCGCGTTTCTCGGTTAAATCAAGCACGGCTTGGTCCCAATCTTCGCGCTCTTTATAATTAATCAAATCGCCGGCGCCCAACTCTTTCGCACGGTTTAATTTTTCGTTTGAACTCGATGTCATAATCGTCCGACAACCGAGAGCGCTCGCAAATTGCAGTGCGAAAACCGAAACGCCGCCCGTTCCCTGCAAAAGAACCGTGTCATCGGGCTTGATACTGCCGGAAACCATCAGCGCGTTGTGCGCCGTTACCGCCGCGCACGGCAGAGTCGCCGCTTCTTCGTAATTCAAATGGTCGGGAATTCTCACCAAACCGTTTTCGTCAAACGCTCCGAATTCACGCAGACAGCCGTCTGTATCGCCGCCCAAAGCCGTCCGCGCTTTACCGACATCAATCTCGCCATCAAGCCATCCTTGCATAAAAATCGGGCAAACTCTGTCCGCCACCTTCCATTTCGTAACATTTTCGCCGACGGCGACGATTTCGCCCGCGCCGTCCGATAGCGGTACGAGCGGCATTTTCAGCTTCGGATTATAAAAGCCCTTGACCATCATTAAATCACGATAATTCAAAGATGCGGCGTGAAATTTCACCAAAACTTCTGTTTCTTTCGCTTCGGGCTTTTCGCGCTCGACCAAAGAAAGATTTTCTATTCCGAACTGTTGTATTTCATATGCTTTCATAAATTTTGAAATCACAAATAAGGCAGATAAATTCAAATGTCTTTACCTTTTTCTATCCACGTTCACTTGTAAAACCCTTGTTAAATGTCCGATGAATAAAACCGGCATTTGATTCCCTGTTTTTGCGAGATTTCGCAAATCCTTTATGGTGTTCATTATTTTTAGACTGCCCGCAAAGCGCGCAAAAAATTACGAAACGAAGACAGGAATTTATTCATATCTTTCGCAGGCTTCGCGGACAATTTTTTATTTCCGGCGCGGACTTTTCAAATTGAGCCGAATCACGACATCATCACGAATCAAGTCGTCGGTTTTGCCCGCATAGACAATGCCGAAATCTTTGCGGTTTATGGAAAATTCTGTGTCAACTGCGGCTTCCACATCGCTGATCGTAATTTTTGCCGGAAACGTTATAGATTTCATTTGCCCGTGAAGATTGAAATCACCCGTTACCGTATATATGCCCGCGCCTTTAGCCGCGTCGGGTGTAATTTTTGTTGAAGTAAAATTGGCGGTCGGAAACTTCGCGACATCAAAAAAATCAGCCGACTTCAAATGTCCGGTCAATTTTTCGTCGTCGCTGAAAATCGAATTCGTATCGATATCAACTGAAACCCGACTTTCTTCCGGTTTGTTATTGACCAAATCAATCGTGCCTTTAAAGGTCTTGAAACCGCCGTCGTGTTTGCCCGTTACTTTTGAACCGATAAATTCGACTTTCGAGTTCTCCGGCGAAATCGGCAGAGCCGTGCCTTTCGTTTCCATTGTGGCGAAAGCATTATTCGTTACCGCTGTGTTTGTCGTATTGATAGTCGAATTCGTCGCCGTATTTGTTGACGGTGCGGTCGTCTGCGCCTTCGGCTTGTTCGCCGACGGGTCTTCGCAAGCCGCTAAAAATAATGCTAAAGATAAAATGCCGATTGTAAATTTGTTCATAACTTTTCTCCTTTTTATTTTGTTTAGTTCACCGCTACGTTTTCTTTTTGCCCTGCCCATTGCTCGAAAAGTTTTTCAAACTCCGCTTGTAAAGATTCTTCTTTGTCTTGGTTATACCAACGCTGCATATTTTCCATCATCTGCGGCTTCTCCAAACCCTGCGCTTTCATTTCGTAAAAATAATCCATCGCAATTTGTGGTCTCGGTCCCCAAGTTCCGATTTCCTCGAAAGTTTTCGCACCAAGGCAAATCAGCTTCGGAATCGAACGCGCATTAAACGTCAAGTATCTATCCATTAACTCAAGATTTTCGTCACGGAGCAAATACCGTGTTTCGATATACGAATTTTCCGCCGCAATTTTTTCGATAATCGGAATATTCTGCGCTGCGTCCCCGCACCAGCCTTCCGTAATTACCAGCCAAATCCAATTCGCCTCTACGTTTCGCGCTGTTTCTTTGAGCGAATCATTCAACATAACCGTTTTTTCGAGCCGCTTCATTCTTTGCCGATTGAGTTTGCCGTAACCGAACATCGCTTCCGATTGATTTTCACCCGTCGTTTTGCCTTCCAGAAGTAAATCGTCAATTAGCTTGAGATACTCGGCAAAGGTCATCGCTTTTTCGATATAACTTTTCATATTGTTTTTTAAGCCACGAACAAACGCGAACGAAGAGTTCGATTTATATTCGGCTTTAATTTTCTTCCCGCTTTGTCATTTTGTATTTTTCCGTGTTCTTTCGTGTTTGTTCGCGGCTAATTTCTTAAATTCTTTCAATCAATTCTTCTTTCGGAAAACGCACCTTCGGCAAATTCGCCAGCCAGTCTTCTTTCGCATTACGATAACCGACCGCGCACAAAGCAACCGCCGAATAATCTTCCAAACCTAAAATACGATTGAATTCCGCCGGATTAAATCCTTCCATCGGACACGCGTCAATTCCGAGAAGTGCCGCCGTTTCCAGCAGAAATCCGAGCGCGATATATGCCTGACGCGAATTCCACGTTTCAATTGTGCCCTCGACAACAGCTTTATTCGCCGAGCCTTTGATCGTATTCTCGTAATCCGCCAACGCTTCGTGCGGCTGATGGCGAATTTCCATATTTCGCTCGACAAAATGCTCGACATCCGCATCGGTCAAAACTTTTTTATACGCGACGACGACCAGATGAGAACAATCTGCAATCTGCGTTTGACCGTAAGCCGCAGAAGTTAATTCCGCCCTTTTTGCTTTATCCGTGACGACAACGAATTTATACGGCTGAAGCCCGAAGCTCGAAGGCGCCAGAATCAAAGATTGTTCAAGCGTATTCCAATCTTCGTCAGAAACTTTTTTTGTCGAATCGAAACTTTTTACCGCGTAACGCCAATTTAATTGTTCCAAAATTTTTTCGTTGCTTATATCATTATTCATAATTATTCCTTGCCTTATTTTATAAAGTTTTTGTAACAATTTTTGCTACAAAAACAAAAGGATTTCTCCCAACTATTTTAATGCCTAACAGTTAGTTACGATTTCCCGCTCAACCGACTCGATAACATTTTGCAAAGTATATTCGGCGAGTTTATGCTCGATAACTTCGTCAATCTCGGTTTGCAGATTTTCCAAAACCGTCTGAATGTTTTTTCCAATCAAACAATTCTGATTCGGCATTTGACGATGAAGCGCGAAAACTTCGCCGCCGGACACAGCCCGATAAACTTCGCTTAGGCGTATTTCTTCCGGCGGGCGCACAAGCCGCGTTCCGCCCGCGCCGCCGGTTTGTGAAATCACCAATTTCGCTTGATTCAGATTGCATAAAAGCCTGCGAATCACTACCGGATTGGTATTTACGCTTTTTGCCACGCAGTCGGATTTGACATTTTCCTCACCGCCTTTGGCAAGCAAAGCTAAAACGTGAACCGCAATTGCAAATTGACTGTTTGCCGCCATAACTGTAACAAGATTAGTTACAAATAAAGATTTTGTCAAGCGCGCCTTTTTGTTTTAAAAAGACATAATTTCTTTACGCTTCACTTTCTTCTTTCTTTTTCAAATAAATATTAATAATCAAACCGACAATTCCGTTGAAAACCAATAGTGAATTGGTAAATATAAAAACCGGATTCCAAACCAAAAAGCTATAAACTGCAAAACCGATTGAAGCCGCGATTTGCCCGACAAAAAGCCATTTTGAAACGCCTTCGCTCTTGCCTTCCTTCCACTGTTTATAAACTTGTTTGCCGAGGGTTATTATCAAAATCAACGAGCTTACCCAGCCAATTACTTCGGTCATAAATTATTACCAAAATAGAAAAATATAAAATATAAAAAACGGAAAACTAAAAATTTTCATAATTTTCCATTTTCCGTTTTTCCTTTTTCAGTATTACGCGATTCGTTTCGGCTCATCTCTGTCTTCACGAACCGGTGGGCGGTCAGTTTCTGGAGGTTCTTCTATCGGTGCGGCAGGTTGCTTATCGGGCGGAACCGGAATTGTGTCGCCCGGTTGCTCGATGTCATCATTTTGATTAACCTCTGAGTGACTTCCAAAGTCATCGTCTCGTTCCGGTGAATTAACATCCGGATTAGGAATGTTCTGTACGTCCTGCATAATTTTTGTTCTCCTTATTTGTAAAATTTCTATAAGTAGGGAGCAAAAATTGTGCCTTTCGAAAACAATTTTCGTTTGTCGAGCAAAACCGTTAAAAATATAGCGGTTAGAAAAAACTTTTAATAATTTTCTAAAAGTTTGACAAATCGAAAGCAAACGTTTGTATCAAATCAGAGCATAAAATTTGTTTGTTCGTGGTAATTCTACGCGCTTGCGCAGTGCGCTGCGTTTTCTAATTTGATTCGTAAATTAAATTTCCTTTGCGATTTTTACCGCCGGTTGCGGCTCCGAAAACTGCTCCGGTCGGAAGTCCGTAAATGAAACCGGCAGCGGCGGCAAGCCCGTTTCCTTTTGTGATGAGCGCATAAACACCGCCGATACCGAAACCGACGGCGGCACCGATTCCGGCGCCAATGAATGCGCGTTTAAGCCGTGAACTTTTTTTCGCGCGATAAACTTTAGCCACGTCGTCGCGCTCAAGGGCAATTGTGCTGCCGCCGCTCAACAAGCTCAACGTCGTCGGAGTTACGCCGCTCACTTTACCCTTGACGGTCGCGCCCGTTTTGGTTTCAACGATTAAATTGGTTTTAAGTTTTAAGGCTTGAACGCTGCTCCAGTCTTGATTTGAAGTTTGCGCCGCCGCCAACGACGACATTGTCAACATTACTGCGAATGAAAAAAGCGATGCTAAAATTTTAGTTTTCATAGTTTTCTCCTCGATTGTTTTTACTTTTCGGAAAGTCGTCTGAAAGTTTAACGGGAAAACCGCTGCCGCAAAGTAAGATTATGATACTTTCGGAAAGTGTCACAGCTCCCCCATCCAACTTTTCTTTTTGGTCAGGTTGCAGAAATTTATTGGTGATTTTCCTTTAGTTTTTTTTTGAGATTAAAAATTTAACCGGCAGATTTTCGCAATTCGTCCAGCGAGGAATCGGCAACGAGTTGAAAGACGCGAACTCTTTTGTCAGCGGGAAATTCCTTCGCCGTGAGCGAATCGCAAATGATCAACGAAACGTTCGACAAGCCTTTTTTCCAATCCGGCTCGCCCGCGAAACGTAAAATTAGTGTTTCCGGTTCGATTTGGGCGGCTAAAAGAAACATTTTCGCCAAATTTAAAAACTTTTCCCAATGCGAAACGACGGCGATTAAATCATCGCTCGACGGGCGCTCGCTGCCCGTCATCGAATCGGAA
>JALZOH010000473.1 GCA_030857305.1 Acidobacteriota bacterium | reverse complement strand
CACGACACCCGCCGCCCAGCGAATCTTTGAGCCGAATTGTTTTTCAATCAATTCGGGAATCGTTATCACGCCGGAAGCGCGGAGCGGCTGAATGACAAAGCCGGTTTTGCCGACGAAAAGCATCGCTAGAGCCAGCAAAATGCCCGGCGTTGCGCCCGCAAACCCGTATTTGTAACCATTCTGCGCCGTATACATACAGGTAACGATGCCGAATTCCGTCGCCGCTAAACTGGCGATGCCGAGAAAAACGTCCATCTCGCGCCCGGCGACGAGAAAATGCTCGACTTTGCCGACATATTTGCGGACGTAAAGCCCCGCCGCCATCGTCAACAGCAAATAAACTCCGACAATGCTTCCGTCTATCAGCCAATTAAAATTTGACATTTACTTTCTAAATCAGATTACAGACTCGAATTTTCGCTTTTGAAACTTCCTGCACCGCCGCGATTGCGGGCGCGAAAGTTTTTCGCAAATCAATTTCGTCCGATTCGGAGAGCGATTTTTTAACCGCCAGCGTGAAAGCGTTTTTCAGTTCCGTGCCGAAATTTATTTTGGCGATGCCGCAGCGAATCGCTTCCTGCATCAATTCGGCGGGAACGCCCGAACCGCCGTGCAAAACCAGTGCAGTTTCGCCAACCGCATCATGAATTTCACGCAAACGCGGAAAATCTAATTTGACTTCGCCTTTATAAAAACCGTGCGCCGTGCCGACCGCAACCGCCAGCGCGTCAACTCCTGTTTGTTCGACAAATTTTCGGGCATCTTCCGGGCGCGTAAAAAACTGCGTGATGTCGCTGTTGTCCGAATTCTGCGCGACGTGACCGAGCTCGCCTTCGACCGAAACGCCGCAGGCGTGCGCGATTTCGACGACGCGACGCGTCAGTTCGACGTTTTCCGCAAAAGGCAGTTTCGACCCGTCAATCATCACCGATGTATAACCGGCTTCGACGCATCTTTGCGCCAACTCAAAACTCGCGCCGTGGTCGAGATGGAGCGCAACCGATTGCTTAATTTCCTTTGCCGCTGCCTGTGCCATTGCGACCGCCAAATCAATTCCGAGATATTCAATCGTTGCTCCGGTGGTTTGCAGCATCAAAGGCGCGTTCGCTTCGTTAGCGGCGTTGATGTGCGCCCGCAAAGTTTCGGCGTTATAAAAATTGAGCGCGGCAACGGCTCGTTTCTCTTTTCTTGCTGCCTGCAAAATCTCGCGGCTCGGCACGAGAGTTTTTGTTGATTTATCTTCGACTACCGCGCTTTGCATTATTTTTGACTTCATGAGTTTTGAAATATCTTAGTTTCCAATAGCTTCACGCATCTGTGTTGATATCGGCGATGAAGCCAGAAAATCCTGTAACTGCCGTAAATTCGGTTGGGCGTTTATTCCTCCTGCTTGTGTTGTGGACAAAGCTCCGCAAGCGTTGCCAAACGTCAAACATTCGCGGAAATCTTTCCCGTCCAGAAAAGCGTGAACGAATCCGGCGGCAAACGAATCGCCCGCTCCGGTCGTATCAATCGCTTCGACTTCAAATCCTTCCGTCGTGATGATTTCGCCTTCGCGCAGAGCCATCGCGCCTTTTGAGCCGAGTTTTATTACGACGCACGGGCAGTAGCTTCCAAGTCGCCTTATCGCCGCGCCCAAATCAATTTGCGAAGTTAATTGTTTTGCTTCCGTTTCGTTCAAAAATAAAATATCGGTCTGTTTGATAACGTCGAAAATCTGCTCATCCCAACTTTGAGTTGGATCAGAATTCGGGTCAAACGAAACGGTCAAACCGCGCTTTTTCGCTTCCGTCATCAAACGTGCAAAGTCGGGCCTTAGATTGCTCTGCAAGAAATAAGAAGCTAGATGCAAATGACGATGATTTTCCAGCGCTTCGAGCGGCACGTCTGCAAATCCGAGTTCGGCAATCGCTCCGAGATAAGTTACCAACGCGCGGTCTTGCCTGGTGCTTAAAACGATTGTCACACCTGTTTTCGCGCCTTCCGAAATTTTAATATGATTAGTGGAAATGCCTTTCTTCGCTAAGGCGGCGGCGCAAAATCCGCCGAAATCGTCTGCGCCGACACGGCTGATAAATGTCACGCCGCGTCCGAGATTGGCTATTCCGCACGCAAATATGGCGGATGCGCTGCCGAGCGTGATTTCAAAACCTTCGGCTAAAATCTCCTGTCCGAGAATTGGTTCGCTGCCCAAGCCGCTGGCGACTAAGTCAACATTAAGTTCGCCGACTACCGCTATTTCGTTATTTAATTTACTAAGCTTCATTTACTTTTTAGGTCCTTTTCATTTACTTCCTCCTACTTTCATATTCCTTTCATTTGAGCTCAAGTTGAAATATAATCCAGAAACCGGAAAGCACAAAGCGTTTTTCGCAGGCGGGCGCACTACTCTCTAAGGACACGATCATAGACGGACAGAAGCGCTCGCGCCGGATAGCTAAACACGTTGAAGGTAAAAATTAAGAAGGAGATGTGAAAATGAAACGATTACTCTTCTCCCTTGCCGTCAGCATTGTCCTGCTGCACAGCGGTGTCGCGTTCGCGCAGAGCACCAATGCCTCGGTGA
>JALZOH010000472.1 GCA_030857305.1 Acidobacteriota bacterium | reverse complement strand
TTAACTTCTCTCATTTAACAAGTTAAAGTTAAAGAGAATTGATTGTGAAAATTTTACTCCAAAACCATCTCTACAGCCAAACAAAAAGTAACAAATAGAAGACGCTCGTAGCATTAATTTCCGGGGCTTCAATAATTGATAACCATAGAAGCCAAACTTTCATAATCAGAACCTCATTTTTGTTTTATTTAAAGCACAAAAGCATTGGGAATCGGTTTATCAGTTGGGTTACCAAATGCCAAGAAATCCATCTCTGCTTCTTTTTAGAAAACATCGTTAGCGGGTAAAGTGTTATGTGATGAACCTATCTACTGCGGCAAGAGACAATAGCATTAGCTCCAAATAATAAAAGGCGAACATTTTTGTTCGCCTTTTATTATTGATTTTAATGGTGGGTCGTGCAGGTATCGAACCAGCGACCCGCGGATTAAGAGTCCGCTGCTCTACCAACAGCTAACGACCCAAATTAAGCTGAAAGCAAATTATAACAACATTGAAATTTAATGTCCAAAAAATGACAGCTTTTATGAAAATACTGCTGTTTGTGCTTTCACTATTTGGAAAAAGTTATGGTTAAAGAGAAAATAAACAGTAGATGAAAGAATGTCCAAAATGTGAACTGTGTTTCTCAGATGATGTAAACTTCTGTCCACATGATAGTGCGAAAACACGTGCGAGCCTCCCCGGAGACAAGCTTTTGGCGAATCGTTATTTGCTTGAAAAACGAATCGGACGCGGCGCAATGGGACAAGTTTATTTAGCAAAAGATCAAAATTTGGGAACGCGCCGAGTGGCGGTTAAAACCGTCCGGCAAGATATTCTGAGCAGCGAAGATTTGCAGGAAGGCGAAGCAATTGTGCGATTTGAGCGTGAAGCAATGTCTGCGGCTTCGATTTCGCACCCGCACGTGGTTGATGTAACCGATTTCGGCAAAACTGCTGACGGCGTTTTTTTTCTGGTAATGGAATATGTTGAAGGTGAAACTCTCCACCGTCTTTTAAGACGAGAGGGAACTTTACCGGTCAAGCGAGCCGTAAAGCTTTTGCGGCAAATTGCTGACGGAGTAGAAGCCGCCCACGATGCGGGAATTCTGCACAGGGATTTAAAGCCCGCCAACATATTTATTATGCAAAAAGGCAAAAAGGACGAAGACGGTTTTATCAAAGTCGGTGATTTCGGGTTAGCAAAAATTGTCAATCAAACCGTTACTGATGCCAACTCAAATGCTACGCCAACATCACGTGGAATTATTGGAACGCCTGAATTTATGGCTCCAGAACAAATGCAGGCGGAATTAGGAGTTGACGCGCGGGCGGATGTCTATGCGCTCGGCACAATCGCGTATCTGATGCTTGGCGGAAGAACACCTTTTACCGGTGATTTGATGCAGCTCGTGATGCAGAAAATTATGCACACGCCGCCGCTTCTTTCGACCTTGCGAACTGATATTCCGAATGTTGTCGAAAAGGCGGTAATGAGCGCACTGGAAATTGATCCGAATAAACGTCCCGCCACGGTTTCAGAATGGATTACAAAATTAGAAACGGCGGCAGAAGACGGCAAAGATAAAAATAACATCGGAACCTCGCGGCTCATCATCCTAGCTCCGGACAGCGCTGAAGTTTATGTCAATGATGAACGCAAGGGAAGCGTCGGAAGCTCGGGCAGATTAGTTTTAACCACCGTGCCCGCCGGACAGCACGTTCTAAGAGTTTCCAAGCCGGGTGAAAAGGACGATGAGCGCGTCATAGAAGTGAGGGAAGGCGCGGACGAACAAATTATTCAAGCGCAGTTGAAACCGATCCACGAAAATAAAAGTCAGCCCTCGCCTTCGCAATCCGGAACGAGCGGCGCGCCTCAATCGAGCGTGATACCCGGCATTGTTGCCTGTACAAATTGCCAGGCACGATTTGCCGAAGGGGTAAAATTCTGCGGACGATGCGGCGGTCGTTCTTTTACATTGATTAGCGAAGGCAGCAAAAAAAATAGTTTCGCCTGCCCGCGTTGCTCGGCAATTCTTCCGGCTTCTGCAAATTTTTGCGGTCACTGCGGACTCAATAACGTGCGCTCGAAAAGCCTGTCGGCGAGTCAATTAACCGGAGAGCAACCGAATTTTTCCCGAAATGTTCCCAAACAAGTTGAAAAAAATTGCCCGCGATGCGGCGTAAAATTTCCGCCAAATATCAAATTTTGTGGTAGGTGCGGCAATAATTTGAGCTAAAATTTTATTTCCGCTTTCCAATAAAAATAATCTTTCCGAATTTTTTCCACAGTTGAACTGCGGTGAAGTATTTTTTAATAAAAAAAGTATTTCGCTTTGTTGACCGAGCCACCGGTAATAAGTTTCCTTTTCGTAATGCGTCATTACTGCAAAAGCGTCAAATTTTTTTGAAACCAAACGGATAAAATTTCGCTCGCTTAAAAAATGAATTAGTCGCAGGAACGGAGTCAGCCAAGGCTCAATCAAAACAAAACGACCCGTTGGACGTAAAACTCTGTGAATTTCAGAAAGTGTTTGTTCAACATCATCGGGAAATTTTGGAAGATGATGCAGACCGCCTTGCAAAATAATC
>JALZOH010000471.1 GCA_030857305.1 Acidobacteriota bacterium | reverse complement strand
TTGCGGGCTGCCGCTTTGCGTTGTTCCGACATCTCCGTCGCCGCTTGCCGTAAAGCCGCCGTCTTTGGTGAAGTTCATCAGAACCCGGAATGGCGGCGGTCCGCCCGTTCCAGCCGTTACGACACCCATCCAACTGCCGGTCGGATCGGCGGCATTATCAAAATCATTCCCAATCGATATTTCATCGGCTTGAGTCGGCTTTTCATCGGATTGGGCAAACGCTGTCATTGTTGTCATCGCGGCGATAATTAACGCCAAGAACATTTTTTTCATAAACATAATATTTTCTCCTTTGTTTGGTTGAAGCAGAAAACAACCGACGCTGTTTATCGGTCGGATTGTCTTTTGCAGAGTTATTGGTTGGTTGATGTTGATGCCGGTTATCGGCAAGTTAGTTTTACGCATTGTCTTTTATCTCCTCTTCGGATTTATCCGTGTAATGTGTTATATTCGCGCTCGAAAGCGAAATCTTGAACGCCGTCTGTTGGCTTCAGTTTCGACAATACTCTCCGGGCATTTAAAAAGTCCTCTGAAAAATCTCGATTATTTCTAGGAAAATTCTCGGCAGGTTCTCGGAAGGTCTTATGAGCGAAAATCCAAAGCATTTTTACGAGTTTGGCGAATATCGTCTCGACCCATTCGAGCGGCGATTGCTGCGCAGCGGACGAGTTATACCGCTGACTCCGAAGGCTTTTGAGACGCTTTGCTTACTCGTCGAAAACGGCGGGCATCTGCTTGAGAAAAATCGTCTGATGGAAATGCTCTGGGCGGATGCATTTGTCGAGGAAGGCAACTTAGCCGATAACATTTCCAAAATCAGACAGGCTTTGGGCGACAGCCGGAAAGCACCGAAGTTTATCGAAACCGTTTCGGGGCGCGGTTATCGTTTTATCGCCAAAGTCGAAAAAATTGAAGCAAAAGCGTTTCAAGATTTAACGCCTGAATCGGAAAAAACACCAGCGAATTTTTCTGATGAAACGAGCGCGAACCGGCAGTTGCAAACCGCGTCAACCGAGCCTGCAAACGACGAAAAGGAATTACCGAAAACACAAGTAGGAAGAGAGGTAACCTTTTTTCAAGCGTCCGTTGGCGACTATTTTTCACCGCGAGAGATACGGGCGGAAAAGGCGATAAGCAAGCCGTTGGCAAAATTCGATTCGACACGCAAGCGTCCTGCGACAAGTATTTCGCCGGTTAAGACAGGTCTTTGGAAACAGCGAAGCCGAATTTTAGTTGGAGCAGCCGCTTTCATCTTAACCGGAAGCCTACTTTTCTATTTTTGGAATGCGAACCAGCCGCAGACGTCGCTCGCCCGCCCGACGGCAAAATCAATCGCTGTGCTTCCGTTTAAGCCGTTGGCGGCAAGCAACCGGGACGAATCGCTCGAACTGGGAATGAGCGATTCGTTGATTACCAGACTCGGCAGTATCGGGCAAATCACGGTGCGTCCAATCAGTGCCGTGCGTCGCTATACCGATTTGGAGCAGGACGCGGCGGCGGCTGGTCGGGAACTGCAAGTGGAATCGGTGTTGGACGGAACTATTCAACGAGCGGGCGAGCGAATAAGAATAACGGCGCGGCTGGTGCGAGTCGAAGACGGCAGGACGCTATGGACGGAAACCTTTGATGAAAAATTCACGGATATTTTCACCGTTCAGGATTCAATTTCTCAAAAAATAATCGGGTCACTGGCTTTGCAGTTGACCGGCGAGGAGCGTAATCAGTTAACCAAAAAATACACCGCCGACACGGAGGCTTATCAGCTTTATCTCAAAGGTCGCTATTTTTGGAACAAGTTAACGCCGGAAGGCTTCGAGAAAAGTCTGGAGTTTTACCGGCAGGCGATTGACATTGACCCGAATTACGCGCTCGCCTACGCCGGACTCGCCGATTCCTACAATCTGCTGGGAAGCTACGGTTATCTGCCATTAAAAGAATCGCATCCGAAGGCGCGGGCGGCGGCGGAGAAGGCTCTGGAGATAGACGGCGAACTTGCCGAAGCGCACACTTCGCTGGCGGCGGTCATCGCGGATTATTATTGGGACTGGGC
Organism: Acidobacteriota bacterium; assembly: GCA_030857305.1. GTDB lineage: Bacteria > Acidobacteriota > Blastocatellia > Pyrinomonadales > Pyrinomonadaceae. The sequence continues at coordinate 536 of JALZOH010000471.1, read as the reverse complement.
GGCAGCCGAAAAACATTTCAAACAAGCCATCGCCTTGAATCCGAATTATCCGGTGGCGCGTAACTGGTATTCGCAGCAATTGGCGCGAATGGGACGGCTCGACGAATCAATCGAAGAAGCAAAACGAGCGCAGACGCTCGACCCTATTTCGCCCAGTGCCAACGCGCACGTCGGATTAGCTCTCTACCGCGCTCGACGTTACGACGAAGCAATCGCGCAGTTGCAAAAAGCACTGGAAATTAACGCCGACGCGCTTGACGCGCACATCTTTCTCGGCTTTGTTTATGTTCAGCAAGGAAAAAACGAAGAGGCAATCGCCGAATTTCAAACAGTAGTCAAACTCTCGGAACGAAATCCGAATTTGCTTGCGCTTCTTGGCTACGCCTACGCGACGGCGGGAAAGCCGGACGAAGCGCGGGTGATTCTCAAGGAGATAAATGAACAATCAAAGAATCAGCCAATTTCTCCGTTTGAAACGGCGATGATTTACATCGGACTCGGCGAACGCGAGCAAGCCTTCGCCTGGCTGGAAAAAG
>JALZOH010000470.1 GCA_030857305.1 Acidobacteriota bacterium | reverse complement strand
AGCCAATACAGCATAGGAATCCAGACGATAATTGAAACGTAACCGAAGATTATTTCCCAAAAATTTGGCGTTTCCCGATAAGAATTGACCATTAAATTCAAGCCGCCCTGAACCGGAAAAAGTTTGAGAAAATTTAAATCGGTTAATTCAAAATAATTCAGCAGAGGCAAACTCATCAAAATCAAAAGCGGAACGCCGCGCAGCAGAAAATGCAAAATTTCGGTCGTCCGGCTGACGATAAAAATTCCCAGCAAACAAAATAAAACACAAGTTGAAAATGCCCCGAACGAAAAATGTATGAGATTAAACGAAGTTCCTTTTGCCGTCAAAATTATCGCCAAAGCACCGCAAAAACCGAGCGTCGAAAGTGTGATTATCCGCGAAATCAAATAAAAATGCGGATTCAAAGGCGTAACGAATAAAGCGGGCAAAACTTCCTGATCTTTTTCTAGAATTATCGAAATGCCGATAAAAATGAAACCGATGACCGCCGGATCGTTATAAATCAAAAGCGTTACGAACTTTTCGATGTTGCCGAAACCCTTCAAAAAATAAATCAGCACGACATAAACTGTCGTCATTGCGGCAATCATTGTGATGAGATTGTTTTTCCAAAAAATCAGAAACTGCCATTTTATTTGTGTTAAAAGTTGGCTCATTCTGATAATTTTGTGCCGGTGATTTTGATAAAAACTTCTTCCAGAGTCGCTTCCTGCGTGTTAATTCGCAAAATTTCATTCTGCGCGATAAATTCCAGGAACTTCGGATTATTTCCCAAATCTTTTATCAGAAATTCCGCCGTTTGTTCGTTTTGAAGTTCAACTTTGACGGTGTGTTTGCCGTGTGTGTTTTTCAAAATTTCGGGCTTTTCCGTCAGACGAATTTCGCCATTGACGATAAATGAAACACGGTCGCAGAGTTCGTCGGCAGTCGTCATATCGTGCGTCGTGATGAAAATAGTTTTGCCTTGATTTTTGAGTTTAACGATATATTGTTTGATTTTTTGAGCGTTTATCGGGTCGAGTCCCGATGTCGGTTCATCGAAAAAAAGAATTTCGGGATTGTGCATAATTGCGCGAATAAAATTCAGTCGCATTTTCATTCCCTTTGAAAATTCCTCAACCCTTTTACCCGTGCTGTCCGCGAGTCCGAAAATTTCAAAGAGTTCATCGAAATCCTGTAGATTTTTTTGTGGGTAAAATGAGGCGAAAAGTTTCAGATTTTCTTTCGCGGTAAGTTTCAGATAATGATTAGGGAGTTCAAAACCGACACCGATTTTTTCAAAATATTCATTTCCCCAGTCTTTTAAAGGTTTGTTTTTTATCGAAATTTCGCCCTCAAAATTGTGAAGTATTTTGTAGAGAATTTTTTGAGTCGTGCTTTTCCCCGCGCCCGAAGGTCCTAAAAAGCCGAAAATCTCGCCCTGTTTTATCTCAAAGTTCAGATTTTTTAAGACGCTTTCTTTCGATTTCGGATATGTGTATGAAAGATTTGTTGCCTTAATCATTATTTTCGCGGAATGCAGATAAATATTATTCTGAATTTAGTTTTGAATCAAAAAAACTACTTTTATTTTTTCTGCTCGATGTCGCCGTCGCGCGTGCCGGTCGCGTCGTGAAACAGCACGACCGAGTGCGGATACGGCATATCAATTCCGGCTTCGTCGAGCGCGTATTTAATTCCGGTCGCCACTTTATCCGAAACTTTTAAGACGTTCGCCTGATTTGATTCGACCCAGAAATAAACCGTGAAATTGACCGACGACGGGGCGAGTTCCGAAACGTAAATCCACGGTCCGGGGTCGGGCATAACGCCTTCGGTTTTTTCCAGAACCTGCCTGATTGTTTCGCGCCCTTTTTCGATGTCGTCCAGATAACCGATGCCGACGACGAAGCGGACGCGCCGCCGGTCGTAAGCGGTTTTGACCAGCACGGCGTTTGTATAAACGTCGCCGTTCGGGATGACGGCGCGTTCGCCGTCGAAGGTTTTAATGCGCGTCGAGCGGACGTTGATTTCTTCGATTGTGCCTTCAAACTCGCGAAATTTTAATTGGTCGCCGACGACGAACGGTCTGCGCCACAAAATTAAAATTCCGGCGAAAAAATTTTGCAGCACGTCTTTAAATGCGAAGCCGACGGCAACCGACGTGATGCCCAGACCGGTAATCAGATCGCCCGGTTTGAAGGTCGGGAAAATAACGACTGCCGCGACGAAAATGCCGAGAATGATTATTAAAAGGGAAGCGAGCCGACCCAGCAAATCGGCGAGCGTTACATCGAGCCGCGTTCTTTCACCGGCGGCGTGAATGACGCGCTTGACGATGCGGGCGATAACGACGAACACGCCAACGAGAACAATGCCGAGAATGATATACGGAAGCTGCGCGAAAAATCCGTTGCCCAAATTGCGCAGCGTTTGCCAGATAATTCCCGGATCGAACGAGCGCGGCTGAATCGTCGGAGTCGGCGTTTGCAATAAAAATAAAAAATTCATAATTTAATTTTCCCGTGTTCACGCGGAAATGATTTTCGATTCGACGAAAACTTTATTTTCCCAATCGAGTTTCTTTAAAACCTTTGCAATATGTTCTTC
>JALZOH010000469.1 GCA_030857305.1 Acidobacteriota bacterium | reverse complement strand
GTTTTGGAGCGTGTGCGGAAGTTGGAAGAGCGCGGCGTGATTCGCGGTTACGCTGCAGAGATTGACGCCAACCAAGTTGGTTTTGGTTTAACAGCATTTGTGTTTGTGCGGACGAGTTTTTGCGGAAGCATCGGCGAGGCTTTAGCGCAAATTCCTGAAGTGTTGGAAGTTCACGATGTAGCAGGTGAAGATTGTTATCTACTCAAGGTTCGAGCTGAAAATACCGACGAGCTCGGAAAATTTTTTCGTGAAAAATTGAAAACGCTTCCTGAAATCGTCTCGACGCGCACCACGGTTGTTTTGCAGACGATAAAGGAAACGACGGCTTTGCCGCTCGAAAAACTCAACGAAATTTCAGAAAAAGTATCGACGAAACGCCAGCCGCGAAAAAACAAGTAAAATCGAACGAATGAGGGAAAGGAGATGCAGAAAGCAGGAGAAACAAACCAAAACGTTAAACACTTTTCGATTTTATTGATTGCGGCATTTGCGGCGATTTATTTTTTCTGGGGTTCGACCTATTTGGCAATTAAATACGCGATTGAAACTCTACCGCCGTTTTTAATGGCTGGCGCGAGGTTCTTGACTGCCGGTTCGATTCTTTATGTTTGGGCGCGTCTTTCAAAGGATTATGAAAAGCCGAGCTTTGCTCATTGGCGAACGAGTTTTATCGTCGGAACGCTTCTTCTTATGGGCGGAAACGGCGGCGTGGTGCTTGCCCAGCATTATATTCCGTCGAGTCTTGCCGCCCTGCTCGTCGCCACCGAACCGTTTTGGATCGTTCTTCTAAGTTGGTTTTGGCTTGGCGGAAATCGTCCTAACTGGAAAGTCGCGCTCGGACTTCTGATTGGATTTCTCGGAGTTTATTTATTAATTGGCGGTCAAGGCGCGGGCAGTACAGCGGAGAGCGGAACAGGACAAATTTTCGGCGCATTTTTAGTAATCGGGGCGGCATTTTGCTGGGCTTTAGGTTCAATGTACGGTGTGCGCGCGACGACTCCGAAATCATCGCTTTTGACTTCCGGTATGCAAATGCTGTCCGGCGGTTTGGTGTTGACTGTCGTTGGTTCGGTTGCCGGTGAATGGACGAAGTTTAGCGTTGCCGATGTATCAACAAATTCGTGGGTTGCGTTAATTTACCTGATAATTTTCGGTTCAATCATTGGTTTTACGGCTTACAGTTATTTGTTAAAAGTCGCTCTGCCGTCGCAGGTCGCAACCTACGCTTATATCAATCCGGTGGTCGCCGTTTTTCTCGGCTGGATGATTGCAGGTGAAACATTAACAACGCAAATGTTAATCGGCGCAGGAATTATCGTCGGTTCAGTCGCATTGATAACTTCAAATAACAAGGCGAAAGCGGAAAAGCCGGAAATTGACACAAGTAAATACCCCAGTTTTTCAACTTCGAGCTAAATTCTAATTAACCGAACAAAATGTTTGCACAAATTAACACAGATAGTTTATTTTATTTTTGCTGTGCTAATCCGTGTGCCTCGGCGGCTAATTTCCTAACTCAACATTTGTTCAATCACTCCGTAGCTTGCCTCAATAGCTTGCGCTAGTTTTTCCGGCTCGTTTCCGCCGCCTTCCGCCATGTCTGCTTTGCCGCCGCCGCGCCCGCCGATAATCGGGGCAATTTCTTTGATTACGTTTCCGGCTTTGATTCGACCGGTTAAATCATCGGAAACACGCACGATTATCGAAACTTTCGTTTCATCTTTTCTGCCTAAAACAATTACTCCTGATTTTAATTTGTTCAAAAGATTGTCGGAAAGTTGACGCATCGCGCCTGCATCTAAGTTTTCAATAACCTTTGCCAGAACTTTAATGCCGTTTATTTCACGAGCTTCGTCGCCGTTTGCTGAAGACGCACCGACTGCACCCGTCGCAATCTTCATTTTCAATTCGTCGTTTTCGCGCCGTGCTTTTTTCAGCTCTTCCTGAAGTCGTTCAATCGCGCCCGGCAAATTGTCGCGCTGCGTTTTCAGCGCGCTCAAAGATTTTTCGATTAACTGCTCGTCTTCACGAAATCGCGCAAATGCATCGAGTCCGGTAATCGCCCGGATTCGACGCACACCGGAAGCAATCGCTTCATCGGACAAAATTTTGAAGCTGCCGATGTCCCCTGTTGCGCGGACGTGGGTTCCGCCGCATAGTTCTTTTGAAAAAATGCCTTCGCCGATTCGCAAAACTCTTACTTCAGAGCCGTATTTTTCGCCGAAAAGAGCCATCGCGCCCGTCTGCATCGCTTCTTCGATTGACATCAAATCGGTATTTATCTGATCGTTTTTCAAAACTTCACGGTTAACCAAATCTTCGATTTCCAAAATCTCTTCGCGTGAAATCGGTTGATAATGCGTAAAATCGAAGCGTAAGTAGTTTGGCGCAACAACCGAACCGGCTTGTTTGACGTGCGTTCCCAAAACTTCCCGCAAAGCGGCGTGAACAAGATGCGTCGCCGTATGATTGCGTCTGGTCGCATCGCGTTTTTCCGCGTCAACCGTTGCAGCAACTTCGTCGCCAATTTTAATCGAACCCTTTTCAACTTTCGATTTATGCAAAACAATTCCCGCAATCGGCGCAAAAGTA
>JALZOH010000468.1 GCA_030857305.1 Acidobacteriota bacterium | reverse complement strand
AAGTCTTGCCGGCTTCTAGTTTTTGAATCGCCGATTTTGCATAGTTAACAGCGTCGTTGTTGTAAGTATTGTTCGGCGTTTTTAAAGAAGCCTGGTCGAATCCGACTGAAGCCAGTACAAGCGTTACATCAAGACCAATCGAAGTATCGGGTTCCAAGGTGAGAATCTCCTTCCCGCTTGAAAAAACATCATCTGTTTTATTGCCTTTGACGGCTGTATCGAAGCGCGTAAAAAGCTCTTGCTTCTTGGCAATCCCTCCGGCTTTAACTGCATCATCTTCATTTTTTTTGATACCCGCTTCAATACCTGGAAGATTATCCTTAAAATATTTCACCTGTTCGGCATCGTCTTTACACGCTCCGTACTTGGCAATATATTCCTTTCCGGCTTCGACGGCGGTTTTTCTTTCCTCAATCGTTTTTTTATCATAATTAGCCGTATATTTTGCATATAGGGCTTGCTTTGCCTCAACATCAGCGCACGCATCCTGGGCATAAACATTTGTTGTAACGGCGGATGAAGCCGTCAACATTACTCCACACATTAAAACTTTAGAAATGGTTTTCATTAAATTATCTCCTTCAGGCATCTGTTTAAATCTAAAAATATTTTCAAAATTCGGAACGAATACAAATTCCGCTTTTTGCGAAAACTCTGATGTTTCGTCCAAAAAAAGGGTTGCAACCGTTTGCATTTATATCCAGCAATTTGGTTAAGATTTCTGAGTATAACTACAGTGTAAAATTACCTGGAAAATAAATAATCACGCAAGGTTTGCGGTTGTGTCAAGTGAAAAAGTATTTAATCAAGACTTTCCAAAGGATAAGACAAATTTAAAAACAAAGGAGCCGTTCCGAACAGCTATTTGTTGGAAACAATTCTCTCCCGGGTCAATTCGTCACTCGGCGCTCTTTTGACCCTTATCACCACAGGGGGAAATAAATTTGTAATCGTTTTATTTGAATTAATTGGAGCCTTTGGAATTTGCTTTTCAACGTTTGTTTGTTTTTTTTCTGCGATAAGCACGTCGTTATCTTCGGAATCTTCGCCTTCTCCTTCGTCAAGGCGGGCAGAGGTTTTGGCATTAACTTTTGATTCGGGTTTAAGTTGAAGCGGCACGGCGGCAAAATTTTTATTTCTGTTTTCCGAAATGCGCGAGCGCAGCGCCTGGTAGATTTTTCCGGCAATTGCGGCAGCATATTTTCCGCGCTCGCTTTGTCCGCGAGTAATAACCACAACAGCAAACTGCGGATTTTCAATGGGCGCGACCGAAGCAAAAAGTCCGACCCATGAACCTTGTCCGATGCACGAGCCGGTTTTTCCGGCAACGCCGAGCGACCAATCAACACCGCGTCTGGCTGTTCCGTATTGCGCCGCGCCAATCATTCCCGGAACTACGCCCTGCAAATTATCGTTCGGCAGTTCGACTTTTGAGCGCATTGCTCCACGAAAATTTACCCTTTCATATTTGGTACGCGGAATCCGCGGCACAAGTATTTTTCCGCCGTTTGAGATTGCTGAAACCATTACGGCAAGCTGCAGCGGTGAAACCTCGAAATCGTCTCCGTGCGAGTAAATACGGGCATTTCTGTTTCCGAAAGGCATTTTTCCGCTCGTCTCGTCCTTTGCATTAATGCCGGTCGCTTGTCCAAGCCCAAGCATCCGCGCATAGGAAATCATTTTTTCGTTACCGATATTCGAACCGGCAGCTTGAAAATATGTATTGTTTGAAAAAGCCAGCGCGTCATCCAAATTCATCGGAAATCGACGATTGCGTAAATTGCCGTCTTCTTTAATGACACGTTCATTTATTCCGGCAACGGCGGTCACCAATTTGATCGTTGAGCACGGCTTGAAACTTCTTCGTATTGCCCAGTCCTGATTGACAATCGAAAGAACTTTCCCCGTTTGAGATTCGAGCACAACAACCATTCCGGCGTGTTTTCCCAAAGCGTTGACGGCGGCGCGGCGAATGTCCAAATCTTCGCCGTCCGTCTCGTCGTCGGCAATGTTCCGGGACGTTTCCGTATGAAGTCCGAGTTCAAAAGCGCGGCGTCTTGCTTCGGCTTCCCGGCGCATCTGCTCGCGACGGCGTTGTTCGGCTAAAGCGGCTTGGCGGCGGGCTTCTTCGACGGCGCGGCGTTTCGCTTCTTCGATGGCACGACGCGACGCTTCCTCAGCCGCACGACGTTTTTCTTCTTCGCGGCGAATATCCGCCAAACGTTTTTCTTCGGCTTGTTTTTTTAACGAAGCTTGTTTTGTTTTCTCGAGCTTTTCGTTTTTCGCATTCGTAACAGATTTTTCTTTTGCTTTAACAGTCTTCTGGTTCGCGGGTTTTTCTGTCTTTTCCTTTGTCGAGGCAGATTTTTTACTTTGATTTTTCGAGTCTCTTTGACTTGAAATTTGATTCTTCTCTTTACTCACAGAAGTTTTTTTCTGCTGAGCAGAGATATTTATAGAAAGGGAAATAAATGTTAGGAAAAATGCGGGCAAAAGTTTAAAGTACAACTTTTCGGTGGTAAAAAACATCGGTCGTAACCTCTTCATTCTTAACATTTTGTGGAGAGTATTAGAGAGGGAGATGAAATTTTT
>JALZOH010000467.1 GCA_030857305.1 Acidobacteriota bacterium | reverse complement strand
CATCAAAAGTTTTGCGGAATACGAGGAAATTTACAACCAGGCAGCCGCCGACCCGGAAGCGTTCTGGGCGAGCGTGGCGGAAAATCTCCACTGGTTCAAAAAATGGGACACGGTTTTGAAGTGGAACGAGCCGCACGCCGAATGGTTTGTCGGCGGCAAAATCAACGCTTCATATAATTGTTTGGACCGTCATTTGGAAACTCACCGCAAAAACAAAGCGGCGATTATCTGGGAAGGCGAACCGGGCGAAGTTCGCACTTTGACGTATCAGCAGCTTCATCGCCAGGTTTCAAAATTCGCCAATGTGATGAAGAAATCCGGTGTGAAAACCGGCGATAGAGTCGCGCTCTATATGCCGCTCGTGCCGGAATTGGCGATTGCGATGCTCGCCTGCGCCCGCATCGGCGCGACGCACACGGTAATTTTCGGCGGTTTTTCCGCAGACGCGATTCGTGACCGCGTGAACGACTGCGAATGTAAATTAATCGTTACGGCGGACGGCGGCTACCGGCGCGGCAGCGAAATAAAATTGAAGGAAGTAGTTGATAAAGCCGTTTCGCAGGCGCCTTCGGTCGAAAATGTGATTGTTTTCCGGCGCACGAATTCGAAAATTAATATGCAAGCCGGGCGCGATTACTGGTGGCATGAACTTATGGAAACGGTCAACGACGACTGCCCGGCGGAGGAATTAGACTCGGAGCATCCCCTTTTTATTCTTTACACATCAGGCACGACCGGCAAGCCGAAAGGTATTCTTCACACGACGGGCGGCTATCTGACCGGAACTTATATCACCAGCAAATGGGTTTTTGATTTGAAGGACGAAGATACGTATTGGTGCACCGCCGACATCGGTTGGGTGACCGGACACTCTTACGTCGTTTACGGACCGCTTGCCAACGGCGCGACCGTTTTTATGTATGAAGGCGCACCGAATCATCCCGAACCCGACCGCTTCTGGCGAATTATTGAACGGCACAAAATCAATATTTTTTACACCGCGCCGACGGCGATTCGCGCCTTTATCAAATGGGGCGAGCAATATCCGCTCAAACACGATTTATCTTCTTTAAGATTGCTCGGAACAGTCGGTGAACCGATCAACCCGGAAGCGTGGATGTGGTATCACGCGATTATCGGCAAAAACAGATGCCCGATTGTCGACACCTGGTGGCAGACCGAAACCGGCGCGATTATGATTTCCCCGCTGCCGGGCGCAACACCAACCGTTCCCGGTACGGCAACTCGTCCGTTTCCCGGAATCTTAATTGACGTTCAAACGAAAGCCGGCAAATCCGTTCCCGCCGGCGAAGGTGGTTATCTGGTGATTACAAAACCGTTCCCCTCGATGCTGCGAACGATTTATAAGGATGATGAAAGATATAAAAAAACATATTGGTCGGAAATTCCGGGCGTCTATTTTGCAGGCGACGGCGCACGGCGTGATGAGCGCGGCTACTTTTGGATTATGGGCAGAGTCGACGACGTAATCAACGTTTCGGGTCATCGCCTCGGAACGGCGGAAATCGAAAGCGCGCTTGTTTCGCACGAAGCAGTCGCGGAAGCGGCGGTCGTTGGCAAACCCGACGAAATAAAAGGTCAGGCAATCGCGGCATTTGTCACTCTCGAAGGCGGGCGACAAGGAAACGAGCAGCTAAAAGCCGAACTTCGCGCCCACGTCGCCAAAGAAATCGGCTCGCTCGCCAAACCCGACGACATCCGTTTCACCGATATGCTCCCCAAAACACGTTCGGGCAAAATTATGCGTAGGCTTCTGCGAGAACTTGCTTCCGGCGGCACTGTTGCCGGTGATACGACAACTTTGGAAGATTTTTCCGTGCTGGAAAAGCTCAGACAGGATGAGGAATAAAATTTTATACTAAAAAAACTAAGTTGCCAGAAGTAATTTTTCACCGCCGAAATGCGGAGGGTTGACGCAGAGATTCGCAGAGATTTTTCTGTTCTTCTCGGCGTTTCTCAGCGCAAACTTCGCGTCTCAGCGGTGAAATCATTTAGAGTTTTGATAAAATGGTATTATAAATCGAAAAAGGAGTTGTCAATGATTACTGTCGCTAACCGCATCTATGTCAAAGCTGAATACGCAGAGGCTTTTGAAAAAGTTTTTCGGGAGCGAGCAAAACTTGTGGACGAAATGCCCGGATTTGTTTCCAACCAGGTCTTGCGTCCCGTCAACGAAGGCGACCCGTATGTTGTGTTCACAATCTGGAACACCCGCCAGGACTTTATGAACTGGGTGCGCTCCGATGCGTTTGTCAAAGGACACGCCCAATCCGGCACCTTGCCGAAAGACGCTTATTTTCAATCGAACGTTCTTGAAATGCACGAAATTGTTCAAGATTCCGCCCGCCCTGATTTAGAGCCCGAACCTTCGGGCGGTCCTTTTAAGATGCATTGATTGTTCAAATCAAGATTACGTGCCCGGGTCAGTACCGCCTGCGGTACTGACTTTAATATCCCTGTTTACCCTGTAAATCATTTCTGCTTTTGTATTTCATCAAACTTGCAGTTGATATAGTAACTGCTTGATTGAAAACAACATTTTATTTTCGGGAACAAATAATAATTTTCGGTGTCTAACTAAGCG
>JALZOH010000069.1 GCA_030857305.1 Acidobacteriota bacterium | reverse complement strand
TCAGGCGGCAATCTGGTCAGCAATAACTCTGGCGTCGAGGCGGCATTTCCCGCCGGAAATCCGAACGCCAACAATGATAAAGTTGGAACATTCGATTCTGTCATCAACCCGCTGCTCGCCGCACTCTTTAATAACGGTGGACCGACTCCGACCCACGCGTTGCTGGTGGGCAGTCCGGCGATTGATGCCGGACTCAGCGCTAACGTGTCGCTAACCACCGATCAACGCGGGGCAGGCTTTTCGCGTATTGTTGACGGTAACAGCGACGGTTCGGCAATTGTCGACATCGGAGCTTTTGAGAGGCAGCTCGTTGCGACTGCCGCCACTGTTTCGGTTTCGGGTAGAGTTTTGTCGTCTCGGGGCAGAGGCGTCTCTAACGCAGTTGTATATTTAACCAATCAGCGGGGGGAAATTCAAACTGCCAGAACAAACCGCTCCGGGTATTATACTTTTCAGGAAATAACAGCAGGCGAAAGCTATATCTTCAATGTCTATGCCAAGCGTTATCAATTTAATGCCCAGGTGATAACATTAACGGAAGATTTAGCGGAATTAAACTTTACCGCGCAATAGCCAAATTGAACAAATAAATCGAAATAGAAAAGCCGTAAGCTCTTACGCTTACGGCTTTCTTTGTTTTAATAACCCTTACTTCTGCATGACGCTCACCTTCTTAGTTTGCGCGAAGTTGTCTCTTTACCTCCTTGATCCATTAACAGGGTGATGTGCCAGTATGCTTGCTCGCGCTTTTTGCTGACTTTAGAGGTCAAATGCTAACCCGCCGTGCCGCTGGCGGTGAAACCAAACATTTGTGGCAGTGGTCAGTTTGTCAACCTTTTGCTGAAGAATAACCACTGTTATTGTTCGTGTACTGTTGTAAGGCATTTTATTTCAAAGTTGCGCCACCCGGTCGGCGTTTTAACTTTTACTTCGTCGCCTTCTTCTTTGCCCATTAACGATTGACCGATTGGTGAAACGGTTGAAATCAAGCCTTTGTCCGGGTCGCTCTCTTCGGATGTAACTAATTTATACGTTATGTCTTGATCGCGTTCTAAATCGTATAAAACAACTTTCGAGCCGTACGCGATGCTATCGGTCGGTAGCTTTGAAATGTCTATCGATTCAACTTCATTGAGACGATTGCGCACCTGCATTATTCTCGCCTGCACCATTGATTGACGTTCCATTGCTGCTTTATATTCAGCATTTTCCCGCAAATCGCCGAATTCCCGCGCTTTTTGAATTTCTTTCGGCAGCTTAAAATGTAGCTCGTTTTCAAGGTCATCAAGTTCTGTTTGTAATTTCTTTTTTATTGCGTCCATATTTTTTTCAAATTTTATCTTGCAAATGACAAATTTCAAACTGAAAGTTGCAAACTGCAATCTTGTATAATTTTAGTTATTTCGGAGATGCAAAGGAAATACCGATATCATGAGCGGTTCGGACAAGTTGACCGTCGGCTAAAACAGTTTTAATATTCGCAATTGCATCGGCAAGCGGAACGGTTACAATTTCATTAGCCTGCAAAGCCACCATTTTTCCTACTTCCCCGACCGCAAGCGCGCGCACGGCGCAGGCTCCGAAACTCGTTCCCAACATTCTGTCAAAAGCATTCGGACTCCCCCCGCGCTGCAGATGACCTAAAACAACACAACGCGCTTCTTTTCCCGTCAGTCGTTCAATTTTTTCTCTGATATAATCACCGATTCCGCCAAGTCGCGGGGCAGATTGACTGGTGCCGACATCTATATATAATTCAGCTTTTCCGACTTCCCTCGCGCCTTCCGCAACAACGATGTTCGTAAAGCGCGAACCGCTTTTTTCACGGGCGTAAACTTTCTGAGCCATTGACTCAAAAGAAAATGGAATTTCAGGAATTAATATGACGTCGGCGCTTCCCGCAAGTCCGGCGTGCAAGGCAATCCAGCCCGTATGCCTGCCCATCACCTCCAAAATCATCACCCGGTCGTGCGACGCGGCGGTGGTGTGAAGACGGTCGAGAGCTTCGGTGGCAATATCAATTGCCGTCATAAAACCGAATGTTAATTCAGTCGCGGCTAAATCGTTGTCAATTGTTTTCGGAACGCCGATGACCGGAAAGCCGCGTTTTGAAAATCCTTCCGCAATTGCTAAAGTTCCGTCGCCGCCAATAACGATTAGAGCCTCAATTTCGAGTTTTTTCAAATTGACGATCGCTTCTTCAACCGCCCCATCCGGAAAAGTTACAATCCCATTAACAAATTTGCAGAAGCTGCCGGTATTTCTTGTTCCTAAAATCGTTCCGCCGCGCGGAAGTATACCGCTGACAGATTTGGTGGTGAGTTTTCTGGTTTTAGTTTCGCCGATCAAGCCTTCAAAGCTGTCTTCGACACCGACTACCTTCATTCCAAATTCACCGGCTGCCGTTCGCACAACCGCACGAATTACCGCGTTTAATCCGGGTGCGTCGCCGCCGCCGGTAATGACACCTATTTGCTTATACATAGAAAATTATCTTTATTATGCCGTGATTATTTTACTCTAAGATTTTGAGAATTACGAAAAAGCTGTTTGTAAATTTTGTTATGAGAAATAATATTTATTACGGTTTTGGACAGCTTCGTCAACGTGTTTTTGAATTTGGCGATAATGTTTGGAGCAACGGTTATTATACTAAAGAAATAATTAGAAGCTTGAAACTTGCTGAGACGAGTCTGTCTTTCTAACGGACTTTATTTTCTTAAAAGGACTTTTTAATTATAGTTTTTGTCGGGGTCCGGTTGGATTAGTGAAGTATTTTATCTTCGATTAAAGATAAAATACTTCACCGCTAATTCTGCTAAATTGTTTATTTATTTATTCGCCTGAAAACTTCCGAGTAATTTCCGGGCTTCGGGAACTGCCGCAATTGCCTTCAACACTTGCGGATCGGTTTCGAGCAAAACTTGCTGCCCGGCTTCGCTTGAATAATTTGCGGTGGCAAGCTCTTCGCGCAATCTTGTCTTTACGTATTCAATTTGACTATTGATATTTTCCACCGTCAAACCGTTGTCTTTATCCTTGACTGCAAAAGCGCGAAATGCATCCAAAATTTTATCATTAATCTGTAAATCATTCGGCTGAATCGTTAAATTGTAATTTTGTTTCCCGGTTTTATATGATTCCAAACCTTTTATTTGACCTGCTATTAATTGACGGACAAAGAAAAAGGCTGTTTCGTTAACACGAAAACGAAGCGGCGTGAGGGCAAGCGGAGGTGCTTTTATATCCGGCTCGATTCCGCGTCCGCCGTTGAAAACTCGTCCGTAAGCCGTAGTTACGGGACTTCCCACCGGTTTTGGTTTTGCATTTGGGCTGACTTTACTCCCCTCGTCTTCTTCGTTACCCGAATTGTTTGTGTAATAATCATAAATCGAGCCGCCCGAATAATCTTTCTGTAGAGAGCGTCCGTAGGGTGTGTAATAGCGAGCCGTGGTCAATGTCAAACCCGCGCCCAGCGGAAGCGGAAAGACTCTTTGCACAAGACCTTTGCCAAAGCTATCGGTTCCGACAACAATTCCGCGTCCGTAATCCTGAATCGCCCCCGCCACGATTTCCGACGCCGACGCCGAACTACCGTTAATCATTACAACCAATGGAAAATCGTGAATTGTGCCGCCGACCGAAGGCAAGTCCTTCGATTGGGCGGAACGCGAACGACCTTTGACGGAAACGACAGTTTGCCCGCGCGGTATAAACCGGCTAACGACCTCTATCGATTGCGGCAACAGTCCGCCGGGATTTCCGCGTAGGTCGAGCACGAGGCTTTTCATTCCCTGTTTCTTCAAATCCGCTATCGCCTCGTCAAGTTCACTGGCAGTTGTTTCCTGAAATCCGCCGCTTAAAGCAACATAACCGACATTATCATTGAGCATAAAGCGATTGCGAATCGAAGGCAGCGGAACGCCGCCGCGGACAATATCAAAATTTAGTATCTCACTTCCCGGACGTTCAACTTTTACATTTACCGAAGTTCCGCGTTCGCCGCGCACATTTTTGGAAACTTCGGCGCTTGTATATTTCTTGGCATCCTTACCGTCGATTTGCGCGAATTTATCGCCGTAGCGCAAGCCTGCTTTATCGGCTGGCGTATTGGGAATTATCGAATTAATATAAACCCCGTCGCGATGCTGCAAAATTGAAACCCCGATGCCGTAAAATTGCGAAGATTGGTCTTCGTAAAGTTTGCGGAATTCATCGCGCGTAAAAAACGCCGAGTGCGGGTCGAGCGTCCACAACATACTTTGGATCGAGCTTTCCGAAACCTTTTCGTGGTCAACTTTTCCGACGTAATTATTATCAATTACTTCTAAAGCCTCGCGGTAATCGGCAACAATTTTTTCGGAGGTAAGAGTTGCGTCAGCCGAAGATTTAACCGGTAAATTACCAAAAATACCGCCAAAGACCGCGCCCGCGATAATTACAAGAAGTGCCACCAGTCCAAACTTTTTACTAATCATAGTTCTCCAAATTTTCTCAAACTATATCATAAATTGGTTGTGAAAAGTCAGTCTTTAGTTGTCAAATAAAAACAGACGGTTGACTGAAATCCAAAAATTATCAACGTTAGATTTACAAAACACACTTTTACAATTTACTATTAGCTTTTAATTTTTTCACGATGAAATCTATTCTTTCCATTATTATTCCGGCATTTAACGAACAAAAAAGACTCGGCGATTCCATCAAAAACATTCTGAGTTTTATCGAAAAAGAAAATTTGGACGCCGAGTTAATCGTTGTTGACGACGGTTCAAGCGATAAAACAGCCGAAGTTGGGCGGGAAGCCGGCAGAGAATTTTCCGGCATCACGACAAAAGTCATTCGTTACGAAGAAAATCGGGGCAAAGGTTTTGCGGTCAGGACCGGTTTGCTGGCTGCAAGCGGCGCGATAGCGTTATTTAGCGATGCTGATTTATCGACTCCAATCGATGAATTACCAAAACTCGTCGAACCGATTGAGCGTGATGAATTCGACGTCACATTTGGCTCGCGCGCGCTCGACCGAAGTTTGATCGGAATTCACCAGCCGTGGCGCCGCGAACAAAGCGGAAAAGTATTCAACCTGCTCGTCCGCCTGCAAACCGGTTTGCCTTTCTGGGACACGCAGTGCGGTTTTAAAGCTTTTCGAATGCAGAAGTTTCGTCCGCTTCTCGAGGTGATGAAAATCGATCGTTTCGGTTTTGACGTCGAGTTTCTATTCGTTGCCGATTACCACAAACTGCGCCTCAAGGAAATTCCCGTCCGCTGGAATCACTGTGAAGGAACAACCATCAGCGTTTTCCGCGACAGCCGGAGAATGTTTAATGAAGTTCTCCAAATTCGCCGAAATGCCAGACAAGGGAAATACAAAAGTGCTTTATGAACACAAAATTGAATGTCAATATTGACCACGTCGCCACCGTGCGTGAAGCGCGCAAAACAATCGAGCCGAGCATCATCGCTGCGGCAGTCATTTGCGAACACGCCGGAGCGCACGGCATTACCGTGCATCTGCGCCAGGATCGGCGACATATTCAGGACAAAGACATTTCGCTTCTGCGCGAAGTCGTCACAACTTATCTTAATGTTGAAATGGCAACGAATGAAGAAATGGTCAGAATCGCTCTCGCCACCAAGCCGGATGCAGTTACGCTTGTGCCTGAAAATCCAAACGAAGTAACCACCGAAGGCGGGTTGGACGTTGCCAATAATTTTACAGCCGTCAGTTCAGCGATTAAAGATTTGCGCGACGCAGGAATCTTTACGAGCATTTTTATAGACCCGGACGACAATCAGATTGAAGCGGCAAAGCGGGCAGGCGCGCAGCAAATTGAACTCTGTACGGCAGAATATGCTGTTTTAACACTGGGCGCAAAATCCTCACACGGCGCAGGGTTCGATCGTGCGACGGAAGAAATTCGGCGGGTAAAAAACGCGGCGCAGCAGGCAAAAAATTCCGGTCTCATCGTTGCCGCCGGACATGGTCTAACTTACCGAAACGTCGGAGCGCTCAGTGCAATTTCCGAAATTACAGAGTTTAACATCGGACACAATATCATTTCGCGCTCAATTTTTGTCGGGTTGAATCAAGCTGTCAGAGAAATGATTGACGCAATCTCAATCAAATAAGTTTTAATATTAAGAAGAGAAAAACTTTAAAAAACTGTTTAAATATTTCTTTGCCCGGCAACCTTTCTTCGTTCTCAAATCTCTGTTAGGAAAAAGACTAACTTTAAAATTAAAAAATAATCTGTCGGTAATGTCCGAGTTTGGAGGATTAAAAGATGCAACGTTTCTTATTTATTTTCACGATTTTTATATTTCCTTTTTTTATTTCCGCTCAAAATGTCGATGAAGCCGCGAAGGAAAAACTGCGTCAGGAAACGGTACTTCTCGAACGAATTCTCGCCGATGCCAAGAATCTTCGGCTGCCTGAAAACCGCGCCTTTATTTACGCAAAAGTTGGGAACGCTTTGTGGCAAACAAACGAAAAACGCGCACGCGAGTTGTTTCAAAATTCAATAAACGATTTAATTGCCGCGCAAATGGAAGCTGAAGCGGTAAAGGGAAAAAAGGAATACCTCAATAATTTAATTTACGGACAATCACCGCGCTGGGACATTTTACATACTGTTGCCGCGCATGATGCTGAATTCGCGCTTGACGCAATGTTAAAAACTCGTCCGGTAAAAATGGCTCAGGCAATTGCAAATTTGACCGGACACATTCAATCTCAAAGTCAACATTATGCCCGAAACGAAGTTCAAAGCGAACAGCGAATAATCGCAATGGCGGTTGAACAGAACCCGCAGCGCGCTGTAAAACTTCTTCGAGAGAGTTTAAAAAAAGATGTATCTTACGACACCGTAAATTTACTCAAGAAAATTCATCAGAAAGAACCTCAAAAAGCAAATGAGCTTATTGAATTGGTAGCGCAAAAACTTCTTGACACAAATTTCGGTGAAAACAATCAAGATACGAGTTTTGTACAATATTTTTTGGGTGAATTTGGACAAGCAAAAACAGAGGAAACTCCAACGCTCAAACTCTCCGACCGTCTTCTGCGAGATTTAGCCGATAAAATCGCTAAGTTTATATTGCGTCCGGGCGCGACTTCTTTTTACGGCAATGCGTCCGCGCTTAAAGTTATAGAAAGATTTTTTCCGGCAAGTTTCGCTCAGATTAAGCAGAAACAGGCTAAATTTGAAAATCAGAGCGGACAATCTGAGAGCTTCAATAAATTGATGCAAAGTGAGACATCGACGGAAGAGCTTCTCAGTCAAGCCGACAAATATTCGCAACACCAGCGCGTTCAAATTTACCGCCGAGCGGCTGAAAAAACGGCGCAGAGCGGGAATGTTCCTGAAGCGCAAAAAATTATCGCGACGAATATGTCTGAAGAAGAATCCGACAGCTATCTTTCACAGTTTTATTACAATCTCGCAACGCAAGCCATCTCGCAAGGCAAGTTTAACGAAGCAAACCAATTTATCAACCAAGTGTCGGATGAAAATACACGGATGAACGCTTTGATTTATTTAGCCACATCAATTTATGAGAAAGCTCCGCAGGAAAATCAAAAATGGGCGGCGAATGTTTTAGACCAAGCCCGCGCATTCATTCCGAATGTGCCTGAAACAACTTCTGAAATGAATTTTTTGGCGCAAATCGCCGCTGCTTACGCACAAATTGATACGCCGGAAGCGTTTCGCCTGATTGAATCTATGACCGCGCCGCTTAACGAATATTCAGAAGCATCAGCCGTTGTCGCCAAATTCAGCGATTACGGAAACTTTCGACAAGGCGAATACCAAATAAGCACGGGCAGCCTGCCGTTTGCCTATAATTTAACGAATGTATTGCAAAAATTGAAAAATAAAGACTTTGACCGCACGCTCCAATTCATCAACGGGTTTAACCGTCTCGATACTCGAATCGGGTTGCAGATTCAATTGATTGACTTAAGTTTTTCTAATTCATCAATTCAAAATCTACCGATGCACGGACGGAGATTTAGTTCGTTAGAAATACTTCGCTAGATTTGCTTTGCTTCGTTCATAAAAAAGGCTTGAGTAAAAAATACTCAAGCCTTTTCCTTTTTACAAAGAGAATTGGCGAGTGAAGGAAAAACGCGCTGTTTCCTTTTCAAATTCTGAATTTTAACAAGCTAAGTTTTTTATATAAGGTTTCCGCTATTTTAGCAACGCTTTTAAAGCCTGTCCCGTATAGGATTTTTTTACTTTTGCTACTTCTTCGGGGGTGCCGGTCGCCACGACTTTGCCGCCGCCTTCGCCGCCTTCGGGTCCTAAGTCAATGACATAATCAGCGGATTTTATAACGTCTAAATTGTGTTCGATAACAATTACCGTATTTCCCAAATCAACTAGTCTCTGCAAAACGTCGAGTAGTTTATGCACATCCGCAAAATGGAGTCCGGTGGTCGGCTCATCCAAAATGTAAATTGTTTTCCCCGTGGCGCGTTTTGATAATTCTTTGGCGAGTTTGATGCGCTGGGCTTCCCCGCCGGAAAGAGTGGTTGAAGACTGTCCAATTTTGATGTACCCGAGACCGACAT
>JALZOH010000466.1 GCA_030857305.1 Acidobacteriota bacterium | reverse complement strand
ATCGCACCGGCAAACCCAGTAGTAAGAAATGGGAAGGCTTGACCAATCCCAGCAGTAAGAAATGCGAGGGCTTGACCAAATTACTCTCTCAATTACTTCGAGATTTCCAATCCTTTGCTTGATTCGATTGAGTTCAACCATACTTATATCCATTGTTTTTTCCTTAAATTTTAATTTTTAGTTTGTCGGACAATCGGTAAGGCTTCTTTAACGCCGCGCCGACTTATGAAAACAATCTAATACAACGGATTAAAACAATTTTGGCGTACAACTGTAACTACTTGAATGAGTAGGTTGGCGAAGAAAAAATTTATTGATTTTTAGACCAGATGCTCGCGCAGGGCTTTGGCGACGGCTTCGGTTTTTGAGTGGACTTGCAGTTTCTCGTAGATATTTTTCAGATGAAACGAAACAGTGTGAACGGAGATGCCCAGTTCTTTAGCGGCGGTTTTTTTGTGATGACCTTCGATGAGCAGCTTAAGAAGCTGTGTTTCCTGCGGTGTTAAATAATAATCGGCATGCGCGGGCGGGCGAAAAGTGCGAAAAAGATTAACGACGCGGGCAGCAATTGTTGGTGACATCGGCGAGCCGCCGTCAACCGCTTCTTTTAACGCTTCGAGCAAACGCGCGGGCGGCGTATTTTTCAAAAGATAACCGTTTGCGCCGTTGCATAAAGCATTAAAAATTTCCGTATCATTGTCGTAAATCGTCAGCGCAATAATAGGAATTTCAGGGAAGGTTTCTCTGATTCTTATAATGCCTTCCGTGCCGCTCATTCCGGGCAATCCTAAATCCGTTAGAATCACGTCCGGCTGTTCGCGCTCGATTCGCGCCAACGCCGATTCCATACTGCCGAACGCGGCGACGCATTTAAAACCCGCCGTGCCGTTTATCAGCGCGGTCAATCCTTCGCGGATGTCGCGCAAATCTTCAATCAAGACGACGCGCAACGGCGAAGACTGCGGAAAAGTTCGATTATCCCGAATGGCTGAAATCATACTGTCGGCACGAATACCTTATTCAAAACTATTTCAAATTAGCGCAAAAAATTTTGTTTGTAACCTGCTCTGATAGGTAGGATTGAAAAAAGATAAATAACCGTGCATATTATTTTGTAAGTTGAATGAAGTATTGTGGAGGCGGGGCTTGCCGCCGGTCACTTTCACAAAAAGCGAGTGAGAACAAGTTACATTGTATTTCATAGGAATTTCTCAAAATTATAAGGAACGCCAGAACTTGCCGACAAAAATGCCGCCTGCTAAAGACGATATCCCAACCAAAACGAGAAAGTTCTGTTTTGTTAAGTTGAAAATTAAACTTTTATACGCCGCTATCCTTGAGTAAAGGCAAATCGAATTTAACGAGCGTGCCGCTTTCGGCTTTTGACTCAATCGACAAATTTCCGCCGAGAGCATTGGCGCGGCGCGTCATACTTCGCAAACCTTGTCCGTCATTTTCCGCGTCTTCAACAAAACCTTTGCCGTCGTCTTCAATTCGCAAATTCAAAATCGAGTTTTCACAACTAAAATCGATCGCCGCGCGCGAGCAATCCGAATGTTTTGCCGCGTTGTTGACGGCTTCTTTGAAAATCAGCAAAACGTCGCGGCGCACGCCGACGCTTAATTTTAAATCGGACGCGGGCGCGTTGAAATCCAAATCAATATCGCGGAACGCGAAAACTTCTTCGGCGTGCTGGCGCATTCTTCTCGTCAAATCGAGCAGGCTGTCGTGGTCGGGCGAGATTGCCCAAACGATGTCGTTCATCGAAGAAACCGATTCGCGGGCGATGTCGGCAATCGAAGTTAAAAGACTGCCGTTGTCGTTCGTGGATTTTTGTTTCGCAACTTCGCTCAAAAGAGAAATGCGCGTCAGATTTGAGCCGATGTCGTCGTGCAAATCGGTGGCGATGCGCGTTCGTATTCGTTCCAATTCCAAAAGGCGCGTCAGACGAAAACGATAAAAAGCGTAAATCAGGAAAATTGCCAGAGCCAAAACGCCGAGAACAAACCACCATCGCAGATAAATCGGCGGTAAAATGTTAAATGAAACGAGCGTCGGCTTCTCGCTTGTCAGACCATCGCTGGTGACGGCGCGAAGCAGAATTTTGTAATCACCTGAAGCAAGTCCCGCGAAACTGACAAACCGTTCCCGCGTCGGCGATGACCAATCCGATTGAGACTCGACCTTATATTGATAACGAACCGCTTCATCGTCGAGCGCGGCAAGACTGATAAAATCAATGCGAACTTGATTTTCGTCCGGTGCGAGAGTTCGCAAGGTTAGTTCGGTTGCGCCGAGGAACGAAACTTTTTGCGGTTTGCCTTCTATTTCGACGCGCGTCAGCAAAACTTCCGGCGGATTATTCGCGCTTTCCGGCAAAGGCACATATTTTACCAAGCCGGAGGTTGTGCCAAACCACAGAACGCCTTTCGCATCGCAAAAAGCCGAACGAAATTCGCGCTGCGGTTGATTGCTGGAGACTTTTAAAACCTTGATTTCACCCGTTGCCGGATTTAGACGGTTGATGTCGCGGTCGGTGGCAATATAAATTAAACCTTGTAAATCCTGCGTGACGGCAAACGTCCGATTAGTTGACAAACCTTCATTTTTGCCAATT
>JALZOH010000465.1 GCA_030857305.1 Acidobacteriota bacterium | reverse complement strand
AGCCGGAAAACTGACGATTAAATCTGTTTCCGCCGGAAAACATACGTTGCGCTTGCGCGCCGACGGATTCAAGGAAATTTCTCAAAATTTACTTCCAACTCAAAAAGGCGACTTAAAAATCGCGCTCGTCAAAACTGCAGACGAAGCCGAACTGGCTTTTCAACAAGCTGAAAAATTAACTTCCAGCAGCCGGGAAAAAGCCGTCGAGATGT
The DNA here is from genome assembly GCA_030857305.1 of Acidobacteriota bacterium. Lineage (GTDB taxonomy): Bacteria > Acidobacteriota > Blastocatellia > Pyrinomonadales > Pyrinomonadaceae. Next base: position 2,410 of record JALZOH010000465.1, on the reverse strand, counting down.
ATGAAAAGGCTATTGCCCTGCGTCCGAACTATCCGGAAGCTTTGCTCGGATTAGCGCGCGTCCACTCTGACCAGAGCAATTTTGATAAGGCGCTCGAAGCTGTCAAAAAAGCTCGCAAATTTCGCCCCGGGTATGCGGAAGCCTCGGCGGTTGAAGGAAGAATTTATGTATCCGAGGGTAATGATGAAAAAGCCGTCGCCACATTTAAGCGCGCCATCACCGAAGGCAAAGGCTTTCAGCCCGAAGCGCACACGGGTTTGGGTTTATTTTATAAAGATAAAGCGGAAGGTTTTGCCAGCGAAGGAGATTTTGAAAATGAAAAGGCAAATTATCTGCTTGCCGCCGGGCATCTAAAAACTGCTGTCTCGCAGCTCGCAGGCGCGCCGGACGCAATAGTTATATACCAATTTCTCGGCTTGGTTTATGAGCAGATGAAAGATTTTGAAAAAGCAATTGCCGTTTATGAAGATTTTCTCCGTGTCTTTCCCGACAGCAGTGAAACGACTGCTGTCCGCTCATTTATCGAGCAGTTGAAAAAACAGATGAAGAATGAAAATTTATGATTGAAGCAAATTTATTTTTTGCGCAGTTCTTTTATTCGTTTCAGCATCTGCGGCGCGAGATTGATGGTCTGTCGGAGTGAGCCGCTCGAGAAATAACGCGCCATTCCGCGAAAAGTTTCAATCGCATTTTTAGAATATCCAAACCACCAGACATCCGGCGTCAATAAAGAACGATTGACGTGAATGTGCTGCGACGCGACGAGTTCCATCAAACCCATTTTGCCGTGAGTTCTGCCGTAACCGCTTTGTTTAAAGCCGCCCCAGGGCGTCTGCGCGATGCCGTGCGTGTAGAGAACTTCGTTAACCGTAACGGTTCCCGCTAAAATCTTTTCGGCAACGCGATTTCCGCGCCGCAAATCGCTCGTCCAGACGCTGGCGGTTAAACCGAAATCCGTATCGTTCGCCAAATCGATCGCTTCCTGCTCGGTTTTGAAAACGGCAATGGGAAGCGTCGGACCAAAAGTTTCCTCACGCATTCCGAGCATTGAGTTGTCGGCATTTTCAATTACCGTCGGTTCAAAAAAAGCGCCTTTCAATTTTGCGTTACGCGCGCCGCCGGTTAAAATTTTCGCGCCGCTCTGCTCAAAAGCGGCAACGTGATTTTCGACAATTTTCAATTGATTTTCGCTCGCCATCGAGCCGATATCTGTCGTTTCTTCGCTTCCGAGATTTTGTGTAAGTTTTACAGTTTTTTCAACCAGCAGTTTGGTAAATTTTTCAGCGATTGATTCTTCAACATAAAGTCTTTCAACCGATGAGCAAGCCTGTCCCGAATTGGTAAACGCGCCCCAAACTGCCGCGCTCGAAGCCATTTCCAGATTCGCATCGGCAAAAACAATCATCGGGTCTTTGCCGCCGAGTTCAAGAACTATGGGCGTTAAATTCTTCGCGGCAGACGCGGCAATTTTCTTTCCGGTCGCTACGCTTCCCGTAAACATAATTTTGTCTGGCGCCGCGTCAACTAATGCCGCGCCCGTTTTACCGTCACCGGTGATAACCTGCAAAACATCTTCCGGCAATTTCGCTTTTATAAAAATTTCGCCGATTTGTTTTCCGACGAGCGGCGTTAATTCGCTTGGTTTGAGAACCACCGAGTTTCCAGCCATCAAAGCCATTACGACTTCGCCGAGCGGAATCGAAAACGGAAAATTCCACGGCGAAATAATTCCGACCACGCCCAGAGGTTGATAAATAATCCTTGAAGAACGCCCGAGAAATTTGAGTTGTCCGATGTCAATTTTTTCGGGCTTGAGAATTTTCTGCGTGTTTCGGGCGAAATATTGCATTAAATCCAGCACCGGGGCGATCTCCGTCGAATACGCTTCGGCGACGGGCTTACCCATCTCACTGGAGACGAGCCGCGCGATTTCTTCCATTTCCGATAAAATCACTTCGCGCGCGCGCATAATGATTTGCCTGCGCTCGGCAAAAGAAGTTTTGCGCCACTCAGCAAATGCTCCACGCGATTTTTCAACGGCTTTAGATACTTCTTCGGCGGATGTATTTTTTACGCGCCCGACTTCCTCCCCGGTCGCCGGATTATATGAAATGATTTCCTCCGGTTTTGAAGGAAATGAAATGACTGCGCTCATATTTTACTCCTTGTTCAAAGAATAACTCATTAAATCATTAATTGGTAAAAATGTTTAGGCAACTATAATCATCGGCTAAATTGAGCCTTTAAAATCACTTCTCAAAAATGCATTTGACTATGCAAAAACAAAAGATTATTCTTAAAAAGGTGGTAAATGAAGAATGATTAACGAAATTGACGCAAAAATATTGAATATTGTTCAGCAGGATGCACGAATTACCAATGCTGAAATTGCACGGCAGGTTGGTCTCGC
>JALZOH010000464.1 GCA_030857305.1 Acidobacteriota bacterium | reverse complement strand
TTCAGGAAGTTTTCGGTCAGGAGACGAGAATTTTTGTCCATTACGGGCATTATGAAATGTCGGCACTAGCCGGCTTTTGCGAATATACCGACGATTATCACGTTTTGCCGCAATACGGTTTTGTCGAGTTATTAGATAAGAATGGCAATCTTGTCAATAAGGAAGGCGAAGTCGGTGAAATTGTCGCAACTTCATTTATAATGATGGCAACGCCATTTCTTCGTTTCAAAACTGAAGATTTAGCTGTTTTTAAAGGTTGGGGCTGTAGCGAATGCGGTCGACCTTTTCAAATCTGGGAACGCATCGAAGGCAGATTACAAGAGTTAGTTCAAACTGAAACCGGACGTTTAATTTCTACCTCAATGCTCAATATGCACGACGATTCTTACAATTTTTTGAAGCAGTTTCAATTCCATCAAAAAGAAAAGGGAAGCGTTATTTTCCGTTTCGTTCCAAGAACGAATTTTACCAACGATAATTTGCGAGATACGCAAGCCAAACTGCAAAGTAAGTTAGGAAACGATATTGTTTTGCAAATGGAAGCGGTTGAGGAAATTCCATTGACAAAACGCGGAAAACATCGTTTGTTAATTCAAGAAATGGATTTGAAATACGATCATCCCTCTTTGGGCAGGGCAATTAATTTATGAAGTCAACAGTAGCGGTTGTGCGGGCGGAAAAAGCGGAATATGCTGAGAACGCGCCGTATCATCCATCTGAAAAATTTCCCGAATATCCGTTTGGCGAGCATCTTTCGCCCATACCGAATTACATTTATACCGGTGTTAGAAAATTATTTTTTGAACTTGGCTATGACCGCGAAAACTACGGAAAGATCGAATGGAATCCGCTCGGATTTTTAATTGAGCCCGGAATGACGGTAGTGTTGAAACCGAATTTTGTTCGTAGTCGTCATTATAACGATAAAGATCCCTTTGGAATGATCACTCATCCTTCCGTTTTGCGAGCCATCGCGGATTATTGTTGGATTGCGCTTAAAGGCAAGGGAAGAATCGTGATTGCGGATGCGCCGAACTTTGATGCGGATTTTGACGAACTGCTGAAATTAACAAAGTTGCCGGAGGTAGTTGACTTTTACGCTTCCCACCCGGGTCCCGGATTTGCGGTTTTTGATCTTCGAGACTATTGGGGCAAAACAAGATTACCGTTTTTCGAAACCAGACACATGGCTTCGTGTCAAAGAAAGCTTCCCGGCGATCCGGAGGGAAACATTGTCGTCAATTTGCGCGAAAAAAGCGCGCTTTATAATCATCCGCATCCTGAAAGATTTTACGGCGCGGTTTTCGACCGTCAGGAAACTATCAGCCATCACAGCGGCGAACATCAGGAATACGAAGTCGCGCGTACGGTGATGAATGCTGATGTCGTTATCTCCGTTCCGAAAATGAAGGTGCATAAGCGTTCAGGCGTTACCCTCAATGTAAAGGGGCTGGTCGGAATCTGCACGAATAAGAATTTTTTGGTTCATTATATACTGGGCGAGCCCTGCGAAGGCGGGGATCAATTCCCTGACCAATTTCTGTCGCCCAAAGAAAGTAAAACCGTTAAATTTGAACGGTGGATGTATGACCATTTTCTATCGCATCGTTCGATACCTTTAGAGATGGTACATAGATTTATCTTCGGCGTCATTTACCTGAAAATCGGGCAAAGAATAGGATATAAAATTCCTAAAGAAAAACGGATTTTTGAGCCGGGAAATTGGTATGGTAATGATTCGACGTGGCGCATGGCAACCGACCTTTTGAAGGTCATTTATTTTGCCGACCGAGGGGGGAAGCTTCACAATCGAAAGCAGAGAAGACTTTTTTCTGTAGTGGACGGAATTATTGGCGGAGAAAATAAGGGTCCGCTGCTGCCCGACCCAAAACCGGCAGGGGTTTTGGTCGCCGGAGAGAGTTATCTGGCGGTGGATCTTGTGTCTGCAAGATTAATGGGATTCGACCCGCATAAGTTAAATGTCTATCGTTACCTGCTGAGTGATAAACAGTTTGATTACGAGATTGACTGTCTCGAAGATATTGAAGTGATATCTGACAATCCGGGGTGGCAGGCATGCCTTTCGGACAAGAAGAGCAGTTTTTTATCCTTTAAACCATATCCAAGTTGGATTGGGCAAATTGAGATCAACGGGAAGGAGAATGGTCATGAGCGATAGAGTTTCGGTGGTCGGGTTGGGGAAACTCGGCTTGGGTTTAGCATTGTGTTTAGCTGATAGCGGCATTGAAACCGTCGGAATTGATGTTAGCGAAACGGTCGTCAATTCAATAAACAACGGAATTACGCCGGTAATCGAGCCTCAATATCAAGAATTAATCGAAAAACTCCGACATAAATTTCGTGCTTCTTTGAGCCACGCCGAAGCCATCGAAAAAACGGATATAACTTTTATATTGGTTGCCACGCCGAGCATCGGCGACGGTAGATTTTCTAATCGTTATGTTAAATCGGCTTTAAAATCTTTGGCGGAAGCTTTTGGGAATAGCTCCAAAAAAAATCATTTATTCGTAATTAGTTCGACGGTTGTTCCCGGTTCAACCGAAAAAACTTTTATACCCTTAATCGAACAAATTTCCGGCAAAAAATACAAAAAAGATTTCGATGTTTGTTTCGAT
>JALZOH010000068.1 GCA_030857305.1 Acidobacteriota bacterium | reverse complement strand
AATGCCGTCGGGAGTACATTGGACGAGATAAGTTCGATTCTTTCCCACCCCATTAAAATGTACGGGGCGGAACTCTCGGCACTTTTGTCGCCAAATTTTATTTTGATTTTCCGCAGTGAAATGTAGCAGGTCTTGTGCCTGCCCAATGAGCGAGAGCAAAACAGTTTTGATTAAAATTCAAGTTGAATGACGATCGAATTTGTTAGTTCGTCGCTTTGGGCAGGCACAAGACCTGCCCCTACAAATGTTTACACAATTTTTTGGAAAATGTCTATAATTCTTCAATGTCGAAAGAAAAGGTCGAAGATTGGAGCATTCGCAAAAACAGCTTGCGGTTGAAAGGCTTTGATTATTCTGCGCGGCGTTCCAATTTTGTTACGATTGTTACCGAACACCGGCAAACCTTTTTCAATGACGAGAGAGTTGCCAAAGCAACACTTGAAGTTCTGTTGAATCTGCGCGAAAAATATAAATTTAATCTTTATTCGTATTGTTTGATGCCTGACCATTTTCACGCGCTCGTCGGTATCGGCGATTCGGAAATGAGTTTGAGCCGAATCTGCGGAGATTTCAAAAGCCTTTCGACCAGAGCATTTTGGCAGTTTTATGACGGAAAACTTTGGCAAAGACAATTTTTCGACCACGTTATCCGTAACGAGCAGGATTTTCTCGAAACCGTAGAATACATTCGCGAAAATCCCGTAAAAGCAAAATTAGTTGCCGATTGGAAAGATTGGAAATATAAAGGTGAACCTGATTTGGAGAAATTCTATTGCTAAACAATAATTTTCGCTTCGCTCATCGGGCAGGCATAAGTCTTGCCCCAACATTCATTTTTACAATTTTGATTTAACTTTTGGCGAATGCCGTCGGGAGTTTAGAAAGTTCAATTCTTTCCCGTTCCATTTTTTAGCATAATTTTGTTAAACTCGGCGTATAATACTGATATCTAAAGCAGCGCTTGGAATGAAATTGAATTAATAAAGGGGCGAAAATGATGCGAATAGACAGCCGAATCATAGCGATTTTGACAATTTTACTCTGTTTTTGCGGAACGCTGCTCGCGCAAAGGACGCGGGAAAATACAGCGGGAGACGGTTGTCGTTCGGCATTCGCGCTAAGCGGCGTTTACCGGATCGACGTTGACGGCAGCGATAAACTCTATTCGGTTATCGAAGGAGCGGCGAGCAATGTTCCATACAGCGAACAGCAGCAATTTTTTATGGATTTGGCTGTCCGCTTGACGCCGCCTGATTTGCTGGCGATTGAGTGTCGCGGAAATAGCGTCTCGCTCGGCTCTTCTCGCGCTCAGCGGGTTGATTTTATCGCCGACGGAGTAAGTCGAAACGTGCGAAATGCAGATGGTCGTACTGTCCGTTCGCGCATCGGGTTTGAGCGTAATAGTTTGACATTCACCTCAAGTGGCGGAAGCGATGACAACTTGAATTTTACTTTTACGCCTCTCGAAAACGGAAAACGATTGCGTGTAACGCGCCGCATTTCTTCTCAAGAGCTTATTGAACCGGTTGTTATTCGAACCGTCTATAACAAAATCGCTGATGTCGTGAGTTGGAACAATTACGGCGGCGAACAAACTAACAGTCAGGTTGCTAAACGAGCCAACGAAACCACTTCGCCTGTCGCGCCGCGTGCGCGCCGCGCTGTTAGGGAGAGCGGCGAAGCCAATACGGTTCGCAAAGCGCTCAATCAATGGATTGACGCGACGAACGTCCGCGACATCGAAAAACAGATGTCTTTTTATATGCCGGAGTTAAAGGCTTTTTATCTTTCGCGCAATGCCTCGCGCAACTCCGTACGCGCTGAAAAGACCCGCACATTCGCCGGAGCGAAATCAATCGATATTCGCGCCGAAGAACCGGAAATTATATTTCAGGAAGGCGGGCGCACGGCAATAATGCGTTTCCGCAAAAAGTATCGAGTAGAAAACGGTTCGCGAATTCGGCGCGGCGAAGTTATTCAAGAGTTAAGATGGCAGCAAACAAATGGTGGGTGGAGAATTTTTAGCGAGCGCGATATAAGAGTGATTAGCTAAAGCGATTTTGATAGGCGAAGGCAAATCTGCGGTTTCGATTACAACACGATTTTCAAATATGCAAAAGGTGGACGATAAAAATTTACCGTTTGACTTCTAACCTGTGCAACCGATTAATTTTGTCTAAAACGGAAAAGGCTGAATGTTTTCGCGTCGCCTGCGCTCTTGTTTTCGTTGACGACGCATTTCTCGCAACTCCTCATCGCTCATTTGTTCGCGCTGGCGACGACGTTCTTCCCGGCGTTGCTGTACGACATCATCATCGCGTGTGCCTGTCGGACGACCGGTAAAAATCGATTCGATGTCCGGCGCTGAATGGGATTCGACTACACGAGAGCGAGTTTCGCCGCCCGCTTGTGATTTGCCGCGACGCGACGCTTGTCGTCGAGGAGGAGGAGAAGTTTCAGCTTGAATTGGCGGCGCAGGATTTAAGTTTTCCGTCGTCTCCGTTTGAACAGGCGGCTCCTCATCAACAGTTTTTCGCTTTTCATTTGGTGACTGCTTGGCAACCGTCGTCGTTTTCATTGAAGCAGGCTTGTCTTCGGCTTGCTCTATATTTTTTGAAAGTGGCGGGTCGGAAGTTTCCGGTACCGGTGAATCCAAAACCGTCGTTGATTGAGCGGCATCTATGTTCGATTCCTGCACTTGTTGAGCGACGGGAATTTCATTCGACTCAGTTGATGAATACGCACGATTAATAAAATACCCAGTCGCCAAACCGACACAAATTAGCAAAGTTGCCACCGCTGCGAGCGGAAACCGCGACCGGCTTAAGCGCAGAGAAACAACCTCCGTCGGCGTTTCAATAACGGAAGTGTTTTGCGTGAATTCCGGCGCCGGCAGCGAAGTTTGAACGCTCAAAGGCGGAATTACGATTGGCGTCAATCTCTCCGTATCATCTGTTTGAGGCAAGATTTTGACTTCGTCGGCAAACGATTCAAGAGCCGGAAAATCTTCGGTTTCAGCAGAGTTTATAATCTCATCATCGGCTGCAACAGCAGCTACCGAAGGCGGCTGCAATTCTGCGGCATTTTTGGCTAAATCCGATTTAACCGTGTGTTCAAGCGCCTGGCGCATCGCTTTTGCTGAAGCAAAACGCTGCGCCGGATTTAACGCCAGAGCCGAGTTTAAAACACTAGCTACGCCTGTCGGAATTGCAGCGTTAATTTCGCTTGCTAGGGGAAGCGGATCGACGTTTCCGGCGACGATTGACGAAGCCCGCGGAAGAGCATCAAGCGGCGGCTTGCCCGTTAAAAGATGATACGCGGTAGCGGCGAGCGCAAAAAGGTCGGAACGGGCGTCGGTTCCCGTTCCTTGAATTTGTTCGAGCGGCGAATATTTACGCGAATAGCCGAATACGCTTTTCACACCCGTCGTATCTTCGGAACTTAATTTAGCCAAACCAAAATCGAGCAAAATGACATCGCCGCGCGGCGTGATTTTCAAATTTTGCGGCTTAATGTCGCGGTGAATAATCGGCGGCTCCTGTGAATGCAGATAATCGAGCGCGTCAAGCAAACTGTCTGTCCAGCGCAAAACGTCACGCGCCGGAAACGCGCCTTCGCGCTTCAAAACCTCGGCTAAATCCTCGCCCTCAATAAATTGCATTACCAGGAAATGTCCGTTATTTTCGGTGAAAAAATCAGAGACATGCGGCAAAACCGGATGCAACAAACTGTTCAAGAGGTGAGCTTCGCGCTCGAAAGCCTCGCCCAGTTCGTCATTTTTATAAAAAGTTTCTTTGATCGCGACAAAACTTCCAAAACGCCGGTCAACGGCACGATAAACCGCGCCCATGCCGCCCGCGCCGATTTGTTTTTCAATCAAGTAGCGATCTTGTAAAAGTGTCCCGTTTTCAATCATTTTTTCACCAGCCAATCAGTCGGCAATTTTGATGCCTTTTTCGGTTGCTGCGTTGATATAAAAAAACGGCAGAGATTCTTTGATTTTTGCCTGTCACAAAATTACATTTTATAAAGGCAAATAACTTTTCAATCTTTATCGCCGTTTATATTCATTTTGTTATCTTGTTATAATTTTATTGGAGGAAATATGCCACACAACAAATTAAACATCAGCGGCGCGAAAGCCGATATTCTTTCGTGGGTCAGCCACGCTCTTTCCACCGACGAACACAATATGCTCCGCAACGTCTCGCGTCTGCCGTGCCTTTACAAGCACGTCGCATTGATGCCGGACGCGCATCTCGGAATCGGTTCGATGGTCGGCTCGGTCATCGCGACGAAAGACGCGGTGATTCCCGCAACCGTTGGCGTTGACATCGGATGCTTTACGGGTGACACGCTCGTGCCGACGCTCGACGGAAAATCTTATTCGCTTTGTGAACTTGCAGAGAATGATAAAGAATTTGTCGTTTATGCCTGCTCGGAAAGCGGAAAAGTTGTCGCGGCAAAAGCGACGGCGAAAAAGACGCGCACAAATGCAAAACTTGTCAAAGTCGTTTTGGACAACGGCGCGGAGATTCGCTGCACGCTAGACCATCAATTTATGCTTCGAGACGGAAGTTTTGTCAAAGCAAAAGATTTGAAGGTTGAAACTTCCTTGATGCCGCTTTATCGTGAAACCGACAAAGACGGTTACGTTCTCGTTCAGCAAAATTATTCGGGCAGAATGCAACGGGCGCATTGGATTGTCGCTCGAAGCGGTTTGCTCGGTGAAGTTCCAAAATATGAAGGCGAACGAACGATAATTCATCACAAAAATTTTGATGAAGACGACAATCGTCCTGAAAATCTGGAATTTATGAGCGCGTCCGAACATTCGCGTTATCATCGCGGTTTGGCTGAACGAAACGAATACTGGCAATCACTGGAGTTTGAACAAAAACGAATTGAGGCTTTGTCAGCCAAAGCGCAAACCGCCGAAGGACACGAATACTTTGCAATGCGCGGAACGAAAAACATTTTGAAATATATGTTGGATAATCCCGAACATTTCAAAACGTCTGTCGCCGAAAATGGCAAACGCGGAAAGAAGTTTCTCGTCAATTACAACCAAAGCGAAAAAGGTCGCGCGAAAAGTAAGGAAATCGCTAATCGTTTCTACGATTGCGAAACTTGCGGCGAGCAGGTGAAAAGCGGAATCGGCTTGCACAATCATCGTCTTTATTCGCACGGCTACAATCACAAAGTTGTTTCCGTCGAACCCATCGAAGAACGCGAAGACGTTTATTGTTTGACCGTTCCCGAATATCACAACTTTGCTTTGGAAGCCGGAGTTTTCGTTCACAACTGCGGAATGATGGCGGTCAAAACGCCTTTCAAAAGCTCGATTCTCGAAGGCAGATTGAAAGATTTGCGTCATCAAATCGAGCGCACGATTCCCGTCGGTTTCAACGAACATAAGGAAGCGGTTGACGAGTCTTTGGCTTGGGAAGGCTGGAAGAAGTTCGGCGAATTGCACAAAGGCGTGCAGCACCGAAAGGCGAAGGCGATGAAGCAACTCGGAACGCTCGGCGGCGGCAATCATTTTTTGGAAGTCTGTCTTGACACCGATGATAACGTTTGGCTGATGCTGCATTCCGGCTCGCGCAACATCGGCAATGAAATCGCTTCGCGCCATATCGAAACGGCGAAGTCTCTGCATAAATTGAACGAGCTGCCAGACCCGAATCTCGCTTATTTTATTCAAGGGACAGAAGAATTTAAAAATTACTGGCGTGATTTGGAATGGGCGCAGGGCTTTGCGTTCAAAAACCGCGAAATTATGATGAAACGCCTTTTGAGACAATTTAACCGAATGTTTAACAAGGGCGAAGATTTCGAGCCAGAAATCGCGGTCAACTGCCATCATAATTACGTGGCGGCGGAAGAACATTTCGGCGAAACGGTTTACGTCACGCGCAAAGGCGCAATCAACGCCGAGGCGGGTCGTTACGGAATTATTCCCGGCTCGATGGGCGCGAAATCGTTTATCATTTCGGGTTTGGGAAATCCGCAGAGTTTCAATTCCTGCTCGCACGGCGCGGGTCGCAAGATGTCGCGCACGCAGGCGAAAAAATCATTCTCGCGTGAGGACTTAGAACGCCAGACGGCAGGCGTCGAATGCCGCAAGGACGCGGGTGTAATTGACGAAATTCCGTCGGCGTATAAAGACATTGACGAAGTAATGCGTAACCAACGCGATTTGGTTGAAGTCGTTGCGCAGTTGAAGCAAGTCGTTTGTGTCAAAGGATAAATATAAAATTTGATTATACTAAAGCATCATTCGATGAACTTGATATTCATACCGCAAAGAAGGTATTTTTGAAAAACCTAATTTACAACGCGATGGCAACAAGGCGAAATCTTATCAAGTGCGACAGGTCAGAGAGATTTTGAAAAAATATAGTTTGTGAGGAAAAGCTAAATGCAGAAATACGAAATTGTCATTTACTGGGATAATCAAGATAAAAATTTCGTCGCGGAAGTGCCGGAACTTGCAGGCTGTGTGGCGCACGGCAAAAACCAAATTGACGCAGTGAAAAATGTTAATGATGCCATTGAGCTTTGGCTTGAAACAGCGCAGGAATTCGGCGACGAAATTCCCAAACCGAAACAGAGAAAGTTAGCCGCTTAGTAAAAAATCAGTTTTTCTTCGCTTAAACGAAAATCGAAATTTCATTTTTAATAAAAAATTCATATACAAATCGCATAATTATCGTTTATTATAGTGGCAGTTCATATGGACTTACACCATATATTGCGATTGCATCCGATTTGTATTTGATTTCATCTAAACATTTAACAACTTTAAGGAGGTGATTCCATTGATAACCGGTAGAGTTCTGCTCTTAAACTTTTCTTACGAACCGCTCGGCACGGTTGGCGTAGCGCGGGCGGTTTGTTTGTGGTTTCGCGGCAAGGTTTCCGTTGAAGAAAATGACGGCGCGAATGTTTTGCGTTCGCCGTCACAAACCATTCAAGTGCCGTCGGTTATTCGTCTGCGAACATATATCAATGTCCGTAAGCGGCGGCAGGAAACAGCGATGAAGCGAGCGCGCATTTACATCCGCGATAAATATCGCTGTCAATATTGCGGCGATAAAAAATTTGCCAATGAATTGACGCTCGACCACATCGTGCCGCGCGCGCAGGGTGGCGAATCAACACCGCAGAACCTTGTCACGGCTTGTGTCTCTTGTAACCAGCGAAAAGGAAATCGCACGCCTGAACAAGCGAGAATGCCGCTTCTCTGTTCGCAAAAGCTCCTCCACATCGGGCTTGACCACGTTTTGCTTTGTCATTATGCCGAAAGCAAGCCTGAATGGAAGAAATACCTCTATATGGATGATTTTGTCGAAGAAATAAAAGCGGTTGCCTAAATGAGCGAATTGTTGAAACTTTCAGTAATTCGCTCAAAACCAATTCAATTTTGGATTGTAACCTTCCCTTAAATTTTACCTTTCTCATTCTACTTCTTATTCTTAAAGACCAGTCAAGTTGAATCGAATCAAAGATTCAGTTTTATATTCTGAATATTTAATTTGTTTTTCGGATAGTGCTTTGTTTTGGGTGTATGATTGCAGATTTGAAATATTATTTATGAAATATTATACGTCCGAGCGAGAAATAATAACGCTCGTCCGCGAGTTTGAAAACTGCACGATTTCGCGCGAAAAATGGAAACACGCCGAAATTTTCGGTTAATATTTGGAGTGAATTTAATCTCAAGCATCGCCCTTTTAATCCAAAAAGTCTGATTGTTTTGTGAGCTGACACAATTCGTATAAAAAAGCTATGCCATTTTCCAACCGCATAGCTTTTTTATTAAATCAATCCATTATACAGGAATCTATGAATTATCATTATTGAGGAGTAAAATTCAATTCATTGATTTCTTCGGTTAAGGTCACCACTTGCGGATTAAATTGATACCGCTTTGAGCTGACATTAATAATGTATGTTTCTCCAACTTCTACTTCCTCAAAGCGAAAGTATCCAAATGAATTTGTACGAGCAGTGCGTGTTTCTCCCTTTTGGTCGGTCAAATAAACCGTTGCCCGGCTCAACCCTTGTTTGCCCGCCATCACTCTGCCTGAAATGCTTACGCTGGCGGCGGTTGGCGATGATGATTCAAACGCCCCTTTGTCAACGGTTGTGTCCAAAATTCTGGAAAAGTTAATTCCGCGAGCGTCGAATAACAACGGTGAATTGTTGAATGGGTCAACCGCGTTGGCGTTGATGCCCGTGTTGATTGCCGGACTTCCCGGCAAAAGCGAATGTGTCGGGACATTTCCGCCGTTGTCGGCGAGTGTGTTGAGCATCGGATTAGCTCCGACTGCATCGTTTGTTTGCGAAAATGTTCCCGCCGGAAAACCGTTTGTGCTACCGATTAAATTTCCGCCGACCGACGTGATTGAGCCGGAACTGATGAAAATATCGGGACTTGGCACTGCCACATTTTGAGCGACGATGCTGTTGCCGATGTTGAGCGTGCTGTTATTGAGAAGTTGAATGCCGGCGGTAAAACCGCTGCTCGAACGATTAAAAGCAATTGTCGAATTGCGAATGTTCACCGCGCCGTTCTGAATGAGAATCGAGCCGCCGCCGCCGGTGCTGAAATTGGTGCTGACCGTCGTATTTGCCATATACAGCGTAGAGTCCTTGATGCCGA
>JALZOH010000463.1 GCA_030857305.1 Acidobacteriota bacterium | reverse complement strand
GCGTTGATATGCCGGAGCTTTACATCCAGCAAAATCCGATTGTCAATGCGTTTACGGGCGGTGTCGAAAAGCCGATTATCGTTCTTCACTCGTCTTTGCTTGAACGCCTTAGTGATGAAGAAGTGTTAGCGGTCATCGCGCACGAAGTTGGTCATATTCACGCCGAACACGTTCTATATTTGACGGCGGCGCGTCTGCTGCTGGCAATTTCGACGATACCGCTCGCGTCTCTGCCGATTGCCGCTATTTTCAAAGAAATTTTGTCGGCGACAATGACCGGCGCGCTAATGGCTTGGGCGCGGCGCGCTGAGCTGTCCTGTGATCGGGCGGCGCTGCTGGTGACGCAAGACCCGCATGTGATCGGCAAAACAATGATGAAGCTGTGCGGCGGAACTTTCGCTTCCAAAATAGATTACGAATTATTTTTAGAGCAAGCCCGCGAGTTTCAAAAAAATTACGACGAGAAAAAGCTCGACAAATTCTGGGCTGATATTCTTTCATCCGGCTTGTCGCACCCGTTTCCCGTGTGGCGCGTGTCAGAAATTCTGAAGTGGGTTGAAGAGGGTGAATACGCGGATTTAATGAATAAAAAATAAAGTGATATGTGGCGAGTTGGTAGCCGGAAATGAGTGTTTTGATTTTTAACTTACCGCTTACCACTCACCACTTACCACTTATGCTTGTTGTTTTAACTACAACTCCAACCTTTGAGGAAGCCGAAGCTTTAGCGCGAAAAATCATTGAAGCAAAACTCGCCGCGTGTGTTCAGGTTCTGCCTCAAATTACTTCTTTTTACTTTTGGGAAGATGAAGTAAAAAAAGATTCTGAACAATTACTTTTAATTAAAACTTTACCTGCAAAATTCGACCGATTAAAAGATTTTATCCAAGAAAATCACAGTTATGACGTGCCGGAAATTGTCGCGCTTTCAGCTGAAAAAGTTGCGGAAAGTTACTTGAATTGGATGAAAGATTATATAAGGTGAAAAGTGGGAACGAAAAATTATAACGGAAAATTAAAATATTTACCCTTATCTTCAATTCTCACTCTTCAGTTTTCATTTATGTCTCGTCAAATCCGCAGCATTTTATAATAAAATCAACCGCGTCCTTCGGCGAATCCGTCAGATGAATCAAGCCCAAATCTTCAGCATTTATATTTTTTTCTCTGAGCATTGTTGAAGAAATCCACGCCAGAAGCCCCTGCCAATACTGCGAACCAAAAAGCACCACTGGGAAGTTGCGAATTTTCTTCGTTTGAATCAATGTTAATGCTTCAAAAACTTCGTCCATCGTGCCGAAACCGCCGGGAAAAATCACGTAAGCGTTGCTGTATTTGATGAACATCGTCTTGCGAACGAAAAAATATTTAAATGATAAACCGCGATTTTGATACGGATTATTAAGTTGTTCAAACGGCAGTTCAATGTTGCAGCCGATGCTTACACCGCCCGCTTCAAACGCGCCGCGATTTGCCGCTTCCATAATTCCCGGTCCGCCGCCGGTGATAACTTCAAAACCGGCTTTCGCCAACAATTTTCCGGTTTCGCGGGCGGCAACGTAATTTTCATCGGTTTCAGGCGTCCGCGCCGACCCAAAGATTGAAACGCCGCGCGTGACGGTCGCCAGTTCGTCAAAGCCCTGCACAAATTCGCCCAAAATACGAAACACACGCCACGAATCGGAGCTTTTAAATTTGTCTTCCGGTTCGGGCGAACGAAGCAAAACTTCGTCTTCGGTAGGCAGCCAATAAGAATTTTTTTCTAGTTGTTTGGCTTCGGCAACGGTTTCCGGTTCGATCGGTTCTATTAATTTTGTTGGGGTGAGTTTTTTTGATTCGGTTCTATTTTTGATTTTGTCTGATTTTTTGTTTGTATCTGCCATTTCGATTTTGGATTTTGGATTTTAGATTTTGGATTAACGAGTGAAAATGAAGTTTTGATTACTGGTTTTGTTGTGATTGATTCGGAAAAATTAACAAGTCTTTTTCATGTTGAAGATTTATTCAAAGATTTAGTCGTTCGTCAAATTTCAATCCAAAATCCAAAATGGCTATATGCCTATAATGTTAAAACCGCAGTCAACGTAGATTGTTTCGCCTGTGATGGCAGAAGCCAAATCGCTGACGAGAAAAAGCGCGGTGTTGCCGACCTCGCGCGCTTCGACATTACGCCGCAGAGGAGATTTGTCCGCAATGTGATGGAGCATCGCGCCCATATTTTTTACGCCGCGTGCCGAAAGCGTATTGATTGGTCCCGCGCTAATGGCGTTGACGCGAATGTTTTGTTTGCCTAAATCTTCGGCTAAATATCTGACGCTTGATTCGAGCGCGGATTTTGCGACGCCCATCACGTTATAATTTTGTACGACCTTTTCCGCGCCGTAATAACTCATCGTAACGATGCTTCCACCGTTTTTCATCAACGGCGTGGCAGCGAGCGCAAGCTGCGTTAATGAAAACGCGCTGATTTCGAGGGCGGTTAGGAATGCTGCGCGCGAAGTCATCATAAATTCGCCCTCGAGGGCTTCTTTAGGCGCGAACGCGATTGAATGAATAAGAAAATCGAGTTTGCCAAACTTCTTTCCGACAATTTCAAATGCCGCGTCAACTTCCGCTTGATTCGTTACATCGCACGGCACGACAA
>JALZOH010000462.1 GCA_030857305.1 Acidobacteriota bacterium | reverse complement strand
GCTCGAGCCTGCTGAAACGAGCGGAACAAACGATTACGTTCAAACCGGCGGTGAAGAAAACGAAGAGCCAACCGAGATAATTACCAGATAAACAGGTTCAATGCGAAAGGCGAACAAATTTTTCGTCTATTATTCTTTGTTTTTATTTCGACGGCAACGCTCTGAGCAAAATTTTGCCTGTTCCCAAGTTTTCGCCTAGCGTTTGCGCCAAAGCATTTCTCTGCCGCACTGCCCGCTGGGCTTTGCAGGCACATTAGATTTACTAAATTTTTTTAGCTTTTTCCTGTTTTTCTTTCGGCATCTTTTCGAGCAATGTTCGGCGACGAAACATTTTTTATTAATGAGGAATTTTACACCTTTACAGCGTTGCCTCAAGAAATGGATGCATTTTGGGCAAACGGTTGGCGACATTTCGGAGAAAATTTTTTTCGTTATAACTTAGGGTTTTATGAAGGAGAAATCCGCGCGGTCTTGCCGCTCAGAATACGTTTATCAAACTTCTCTCTGTCAAAAAGTCAACGCCGAATTTTGAGAAAAAATCAGGACTTGCAAACAATTATTCGTCCCGCTCAAATAACGCCGGAAAAGAAAATTCTTTTTGATCAGCATAGACGACGTTTTAAGCGCGGCGTTCCCGATTCGGTTTACGATTTTCTTTCATTTGATGCGGCGCGCGCACCTTGCGAAGTACTGGAAGTTTGTGTTTATACGCGTGAAAAGCTGCTTGCCGCCAGTTTTTTTGCCGTCGGAGAAATTTCGATTTCGAGCATTTATGCAATGTTTGCACTCGAAGAAGCGGCGCGTAGTCTCGGAATTTTTACAATTCTAATGGAAATTAACTTTGCCCGGAAACACCAAAAGACGTTTTATTACCAAGGTTATGCTTACGAGGGAGATTCTTTTTACGATTACAAAAAACGCTTTTCCGCGCTTGAAAAATTTGTTTGGAACAAAGGCTGGAAAGTTTTTAATAAAGAGTAAAATTTTTATCAAAAACATATTAATTAAAACTTGAGGAGATGGACAATGACAACAGAAACGACGCGATCAGACACAGATGATAAACAATCAAAAAAGGACGATTCTAAAAAAAACCAAAACGATTCAGCCAAAAGCAAAACCCCGACGGCAAGCGGCGACCCGGGCAGAACGCCGGGCAGCGCTGAAGGCGACGAAGAAACAATTGATGAGGATATTCGTCAAAAAGAGGCAGAAGGTAAATTGTAATTTTCGCGCAATAAAAATTACGGCGGCGTGTTTTTTTACAGCGAACCAACCTTTATTACAAACTATTATACAAATAGAGAATTCCTCTTTGTGTGAATGTTTCACCCGCGCTGAATTTTCTTGCTGATACTCCGGTCTTCCTGCACAGTTCACAAGCACAACTGACAAAATATGAAAGTCGAAAACGCGAGCCGCAAACTTTTTCAAATCGCAATATATTTTTCGTTGCTTTTTTTTATTTTTCACGCTGAAAATCTTTCTGCGCAAGAATACAAACAAGTTATTCCCGGTGTGGAACGCGCGAATATCACACGCAAAATCAAAGATGAGCCAATGGTTATCAATCTATTGCGGCTTGATTTAACAAAAGTTCGGCTCGACGTTGTTCACGCGTTGGATGCGGCAATCGGACTTGAAACAACTTCTTCGATTGCCACCCGAAGGGGCGCGTCTGCCGCCATCAATGCAGGATTTTTTAGATTAGACAAAAGTATTTTCGCGGGCGACGCGGCGGGCGTCTTGCAGATTGACGGAAAACTTTTGAGTGAAAGTAACAATAAAAGAATGGCGTTGTTGATTGATAATGCGCCAATTCCCTGCAGCGTTTGCGACACCCCTGAAAATAGGACGCGGGTTTCTTTTGACCGTTTAAGTACCTGGAGCATCGTTATCCTTAACAAACGGAATTTCGATGTTCTTGGAATAAATCGGGAAAGAGAAAAAGACGATTTGGTGCTTTTTACACCCGAATTTCACCGAACAACTTTAACCGATGCAAGCGGTCTGGAGATAATTGTCAGAAAAGGAAAAATCGCCTCAATTGCCGACGGTCAGGGAAGCAGAGAAATTCCGCCTGATGGTTTTGTATTATCGGCGAGCGGCAAGAAGCGCGACGAAATTCTGCCGCACCTAAAAATCGGCAGAAAAATTTTTGCTCCGACAAATAATTCTGCCGAAGAAATAACCGAGAGCGGTGAATACAAATTCAAATATCATACGCGCGCTGAAGATATTGTCGGCGGCGTTCCGCAACTTATTCGTAACGGTAAAATTGAAATCACCTGGGAGCAGGAAAAAGCCGGTCAATCTTTTGCCGAAATGCGACATCCGCGGACGGCAGTCGCCAAACTCGCGGACGACAAATTTTTGATGGTAACAGTTGACGGCAGACAGCCCGGAACAAGCGTGGGGATGAATTTGCAGGAACTCGCCGAGATGCTTCTGAAATTTGGTGCGGTTGACGCGATGAATTTGGACGGCGGCGGCTCGACAACGATGTTTGTCGGCGGCAAAGTTATCAACCAACCTTCGGACAAAGAAGGCGAGCGAAAGGTCAGCGACGCAATCCTGGTTTTTCCGCGCCGACCACAAACGCAAATGTTGACTAAGAAAAAATAAAATTTCTTGGATCTATAGTAGT
>JALZOH010000461.1 GCA_030857305.1 Acidobacteriota bacterium | reverse complement strand
TCTTCCAATCCGAACACCGAGAAATTGTTTTGCCGCACTCTACCGTCAACTAACTGCTCCGCGCCTTCGGTCAGATAACTGCGCCGGAAACCTTCAAACCCGAAACGTCCGGTCAGATTTTTATATCCGGCTTGCTGGAACACGCCACGATAGGTAAATGTATCGTTCAGGAAATTCGTCGCCACCGTATCAATGCCGTCGGCAGTTTCGATTTCCTCGTGCCGGTAATCGGTGAAATCAAAGTAAAAATCGGCTTGCGGAATCGCGCTTTGTAAATTGCGGAAGCCGCCGCTGACGCGATAATTGTTGCGCCGCATCCGTATGTCAATCTGCTCGTCGGGCGTGGGCGGCAATTCGCCCGCGAATGCGTCGCGGATGGCGAAGATATTAAATTGACAGTCGGAAGATTCTTCACTGCAATCAATTCCCCCGTTGGCGATACTCAAAAGTTCGCCCGACTCGAAAAGCGGTGCATATGGAATACCGTAACGTCGCCGGTCGAGATTGAAACTGCCTCTCACGTAACCTTTGTCGCCGAAATAACCGAAGCTCGTCGCACCCCCGTAAGACCGCGCCGCCGAGTTCGGAATTTTGCCGAGCGGTGTTTTGAAATCGCCTTCGTTTATAAAATTGCCGTTGGCAGTAAAAAGGAATTTTTTGAAACCGTATTCCAAGCCGCCCGATGTGCCGCCCTGCCGGTTGACGCTTCCGCCCAAACCGGTAAAAGAACCGCGAATTCCCGGATGCGCGTCATTTTCGTCGCCCGACACCGCGTTGACCACGCCGCCAATGGCATTCGAGCCGTAAAGCAGCGTCGCCGGACCTTTGATTACTTCGAGCCGTTCAAGATTGAGCGTGTCCACCGGCTCGCCGTGGTCGCCAGATTGTGATCCAACCGATCCGTTGCGGATGCCGTCCTGCAAAACAAGAACTCTATCACCTTCAAAACCGCGAATCGAAGGGCGCGACGAACCGGGACCGAACGAGCGTTTGCTGACTCCGGCTTCACGCTCCAAAACTTCGCCGATAGCCGTATTTCCCTGTTCTTTAATACGGGTTGAGCCGACCGAGTTGACCGATTGGAATGACTCGAAAACCGATTCTTCCGCTCCCGTAGCTGTCACGGTAACTTCCTCGCGCAAAGCCGTCAAACTTAAACTAAAATCAACTCCGGCAGCTGCGCCCGCCGTCAGCACGACGGTTTGCGCCCGGTCGGAAAAACCTTCGATATGCGTTACCAGCGTGTATCTGCCCGGCGGAATATTTGTAAATTCATATGCGCCGTTTTCGTCAGTTTCGGCGGAGCGCCGCAGTTGGGTAATTTCCACTGACACGCCGCCCAGCGGCGTATTGTTAATGTCGTCCTTAACTGTGCCGCGTATCATGCCACCAGTCTGCGCGAAAACAGCGAGCGGCAGTAAAAAGAATCCGAATAAAAGTAAATGTATAAATTTTTTCATAAAACTTCAATAAAAGTGTTTTAAGTAAAGACTACCGATTATGACAAAGTTTTGAAACCGGAAATCATAATTTTTTGATAAACGGTTGTAGAGTGAAAACAAACGGTATTTTATCTCAATGAATTGCATTGAGATGCAGCGCAATTTTGACAATTTTGGCATAATCGTCGGTTGATAAAATGCGCTAATGTGATGAAAATTCCCCCGATTAAAACGAAAATCACCTTTCCGAAAAAACTTTCTTTAAAAAGCAGATCGGCAAATATGACAAAACAGATACCCGAAATAAAAAGAAGCAAAGTTCTGATTTTGCGGTGTTGTTTGAAATACGACGGCAGAAGACTGACCGAAGCAACGGCGACGGAAAGACCGATAAAAATATACTCGGTGCCTTCGTGCGCTAAGATGGAAATGCCGAACAGTGGAAGAATGGAAATGATGAACGGCATTGCCAAACAATGCACGGCGCAGAGCCACGAAACTATCGCCCCTGTTTTGTCCAATAAACCGTTTGAATTAAGATTTGGAAAATTTAACCGCATAGCATTTTGAGCCTGACAAAAACTGTATCAAGCGAATCAAACAGCTTCGCACTTTCTTTTCAAAATAACGATGTGTTTTTAGCAAACGGCAGATATGCTCTAACTAATGAAGCTAAAGCACTAACGAATGAGTTTTAGAGTTTGAGCAATTGTTCACGCATAATCCGCGATTGGAAACGGCTTGACGAAATTTCCTGACCGTTTTTAAGCGCGACCCGATAAGTTCCGCCCGGCATCGGCGAGATCTGCGCAATCATTTCCAGATTAACCAAAGCGCCGCGCGAAAGCCGCACGAATTTTTTTGCATCAAGCCGGGCTTCGATGTCTTTGAGACGAAAATTGATAATGTATCTTTTGTTTTGCAAATTCGTGATATGTAGCAGTTCGCCGTCAGCGACGATTGAAACAATTTCAGAAACAGGAATTAGAAAGATTTCATCTTTTGTGCGAATCGGAATTCGCTCAAGAAAATTTTGCTGTGAAGTTTCTTCGAGGGCAGCAATGGCGTTTTTCAAATTCATTGATTCCGTCTCGCGGAAATCCGTTTGTTCAAGCCGTTCGTGGACGCGATTCAAAGTTTCCCGCAGACGAGATTTTTCAATCGGCTTTAACAGATAATCAACCGCGTTCGCTTCAAAAGCCTGCACCG
>JALZOH010000460.1 GCA_030857305.1 Acidobacteriota bacterium | reverse complement strand
TCAAACCTTTTTGATGTAACTTTCGAGCAATGCTCAATCCGATAATACCGCCGCCGATAATTAAAACGTCTTGATTTGTCGAAAGATTCATCGAAAAAAAACTCGCTTCTTTTGCTCTTTTTACCTTTAGTCAAATATAACTTTAATAAAATTTGTATTTTGCAAAAATGGTCTGACAAATCTTATTATAAAGACTCAAATGCAGTGAGAAATGTAGTAGATATTTGCATCGATAAAGTCTTATTGAGTATTAAATACAAAGTGTTAAAATACTGTTTACCAAGCTGTCAAACTAGATAATACCAGGGAAAAATTAAATGAAGAAACATAATATCACACTGATTCCGGGCGACGGTATCGGACCGGAAATCATTGCTGCAACCGTCAGAATTATTGAGGCTTCGGGCGTTGAAATTGATTGGGAAACACAAATTATCGGGGCGCAGGCGTTAGAAAAATTCGGCACGACTTTGCCGGAACCGGCGGTTGAGTCAATCAGAAAAAACAAGGTGGCATTAAAAGGTCCGCTGATGACTCCTGTCGGCAAAGGTTTTACGTCGGTCAACGTTGGTTTGCGGAAAACGCTCGACTTGTACGCGAACGTCCGCCCGATTCGCGCCCTCCCGAATATCCCCTGCAAATATCCGAATCTCGATTTGGTGATTGTCCGTGAAAACACCGAAGATTTATACGCCGGACTCGAACACATCGTCATTCCGGGCGTGGTTGAAAGTCTGAAAATCATCACGGAAAAAGCCTCGACCAGAATTTCAAAATACGCTTTTGAATTTGCAGTGCGCGAAGGACGCAAAAAAGTAACCGCTGTTCACAAAGCCAATATTATGAAACTCTCGGACGGACTTTTTCTCGAATGTTTTTACAACGCGGCAAAAGATTACCCGGAAATTACGGCTGACGATAAAATTATCGACAATTGCTGTATGCAGCTCGTAATGAATCCGCAGCAGTTCGACGTGATGGTAATGGAAAATCTCTACGGCGATATTGTCTCGGATTTGTGCGCCGGTCTAATTGGCGGACTCGGGCTTGCGCCGGGCGCGAACATCGGCGAAATCGGCGCGGTTTTTGAAGCCGTTCACGGTTCCGCGCCGGATATTGCCGGACAGGGCTTGGCAAATCCGACGGCGATTTTGATGTCGGCAATTCTCATGCTCAAACACATCGGCGAGCGCGAGGCTGCGGAAAACGTGGAAAAAGCGATGCTCGAAGTTTTTGCCGACGGAACGACGATTACCAAGGATTTGGGCGGCACGGCGAAAACGGCGGAGTTTGCCAATGCCATTATTGATAAATTAAAGCAGAAGGAAATGAGCCACGAATTACACTAATTGCACGAATAAATACAAAAGGGAATTGATTAAGGATTGGCTCAATATATATTTATTTGGAGTATAAAACTGTAGATGGGCTTATTTTCGAGTTATAATCCTGCGATACAAACTTATTTCTGCACGGAGGGTTTATGATGTCAAATTTACGTCTAATGCTTGTGTCGGTTGCATCAGGTGCCTTGCTCTGCGGCTTTGTTGGAGCCATTGCCGGCAGAGGCACAAGCATTTTGCTGCCGGGCTTAGGGTTAATTATCTCCGGATCGCTCGCCGTCGGGTTAATAGGTGTGGTTTTGGGTTCTATGCTTGGATTATTTGTGGCTGCAATAATCATTTTTACCCGCAACAAAACTTATCCATAAGCATTTGCCTTTTATCATTTCTGATTTGCGCCATTGGCATAATAGGCAGCTGATTTTTTGTGTTTGTGACTAAACTTTTATGAAAGTTGAAAGCATTTGGGATAAGCCGAAATCGCACGGTGAAATCTTAAAAAAAATCTGGAAGCATCTCGATTTGGGAACGCTCGAACGCGAGCATCCGTTTCACACCCCGGTCTTCGGAACGGTCGCCAGCGGCTGCACACCGAATTTGCGAATCGTCGTCCTGCGCCGGTTTTGGCGTAGAAATCCTCGCGGACTCGCTTTTCATACGCATCTTGGCGCGCCAAAAATCAAAGAAATCGAAGCCAATACGAATGTGAGCTTTGTTTTTTACCACCCGCCGGAAAAACTTCAACTTCGCATCAGAGGTAGAGCAACGATTCACACGTCCGGCGAACTTCACGAAGAACAATGGCTGGCGACCGGTTTTTTCTCGCGCCGCTGCTACGCCGGAGAAAGCCCGAGTCAAGTTAGCGGAAAACCAACTTCCGGTTTGCCCGAAGAAATAATCGCCCGCCCGCCGAGCAAAGAAGAATCTGAAAACGGAAAATCCAATTTCGTGGTCATCAGTTCGACCGTTGATTCGATTGATTGTCTTGAATTAGACGTGAAAGGAAATCGTCGTTCCTTCTTCGTTTGGAACGCCGCCGGCGAACTCGAAACCAAATGGCTGACACCTTAAATTAAAACCGGGAAACTTCAAATAACTCACTCAAAGTATCGCGCCTTGAGTTATTAGTTATTATTATACAACGCAAAACGCCGGTCGAGATTCAAACACAAGCGAACCGGACGCCTATTCGGTTCAGGTATTGGAGAATAATTATGAAAACAGTAATCTCGACTTTAATTTTAACGCTCGTCTTCGGAAGTTTTAATTTTGTCAGCGCTCAAACAAAGCAGCAAATAAAAGTTCTTATC
>JALZOH010000067.1 GCA_030857305.1 Acidobacteriota bacterium | reverse complement strand
TACCAAACCTACGGGGTTTGTAAATAGCTATAAATGCTAGTAAAATCAGCATATTTTAGGAATTATCAACACTATGGCAAACTTACCTGTTTTTTGTGAGTACTGTGGAGCAGTTTCCTCTGTTGGAAGTGTTATTGGGTTTTCTGAAGGAGCCTCGGGGACTTTTGATATGGTAGGCAATAAAGTTACTTGTCCTAATTGTGGCAAATTCGCCTCGATAGTTGATGGAACTTATGAATTTGCTGGCGATACGATTAAGAGAATTAGAGCGTCTAAAGCTACAGTATCTCAGTTAAAAAGGTTAGTTAGTATTCTTGAGCGGGCAAAAGATAATGACGTAAGTCCATTTGAACTTTCTGAAACAATTAGAAAGGAAGTGCCTGAACTTTATTCATTTTCAGACGCCCTTCCTAAGACAAGGAATGAATTGTATGGATTTATTACCACTCTTGTGGCGGTTGTTGTCGCATATATTGGTTGGTTGACATATCAAGAAACTATAAAACAAAATGCAAAACCTCAAGCAGCAACTCAAGGTCATGTAATTACGAATAACACAACAAATAATTATTATTTGAACAAAGAAGGTCAAACCTATATAAGACCTAAAAAGTTTCGCAAGAAACAATCCTCAAAAACACTGAAGAAAAAAGTAGTAAATAAATGAATGAGTGATAGACCACTCATCAATCAAAAATTTGACGACCTCAAAGTAATCTAACAGGAGAAATTATGATTATCGAAAAACCAGAAGAAAAAAAAGAACTTGATAAAATCCCTAATGTGGATGAAAACGGCGATCCTATTCACAAAATTGATGGAAATTTATCTGAAAAATCTGAAGACGAGCTGCCAGACATTGGGGACAGTTCCAATACGGCAGCCGAAAGCGAGTTTAAGGACACGCCCCAAGATTTAAAAGATGAAACTTCTCAGGAATAAGTTTATAGATTATCTAAAGAGAAATAAACAGCTTGACTGAAAGACCTCTCATTAATCAGAAATTTGGCGACCTCAAAGTAATCCGCAAATCAGATCGAATGGTCAGATCATACTGGTGGGTTTGTAGATGCTGGTGCGACAATATCCGTGTAGTTGAAGAAACTCGGCTGATGAGCGGGCAGATAACGATATATGTAGGCTGTGAAGCGAAAAGATGAAATCGGCTGGTTAATTACTCCAGCGATTGCACGATTATCTACAAGATGACAAGACACCGAAGCGAGGAACTGAAGGTACAAACACCTCTCTCCAAACTTTATGAATAAGATTACAGGATTGATTGCTAGCACGCTGACCGAGGAGCTGGAAGGTACGTTTTGGGGTACAAGCGATATAAAAAGAAAAGAGCCGTCCAAAAGACGACTCAGAAAATACTGATAAAAAAGGTATTAATGGCGGAGCCGACGGGACTCGAACCCGCGACCTCCAACGTGACAGGCTGGCGTTCTAACCAACTGAACTACGACTCCGCACGAAAGATTCAAGAATTAAATCTTAAATACTGAACTGTTTGATTTTCAAATTTGGTGGGCACGAAGGGACTCGAACCCCTAACTTCCTCCTTGTAAGGGAGGCTGTCTACCAATTGACGTACATGCCCTTAAACTTTTTTGTCGCAAACCTTCTCGGAATATTGCGCTCAACTTTGCAGTCAAAAAACGCGCCGTTTTCGTTTTGACGGCGAATTGCAATGCTACGAAAAATAAGCCTCTGCTGTCAAGTTAAGTCAAAAACTTTAGTTTGCAAAAACACCTAGAGAAAAGTATATGCAGCAACCACAAAAAAATATAACATTTGTGAAAAAAGAGTTTTTATGAAAAGTTTTTATTTCTCTTGACTGTAATGCCAGTTCAAAGGCATTCTTAATTCAAAATGCTGCCCATCACCGAACAGGAAAACCCGCGCACCGCAAATATTGACCAGTTGCCGACTTTGGAAGTTGTCAAATTGATCAATGATGAAGACAAACTCGTTGCCGTCGCGGTCGAGAAAGTTTTGCCGGAAATTGCCGCGAGCGTTGATAGAATAGTCGAAAGATTGAAAAGCGGCGGGCGACTCTTTTATGTCGGCACGGGAACATCGGGGCGGCTCGGCGTTTTAGACGCTTCAGAGATTCCGCCGACTTTCGGCGTTTCTTATGATTTGGTGCAAGGCGTTATCGCAGGCGGTTACGATGCGCTCTACAAAGCGACGGAAAGCTCGGAAGATAATAAGGAAGCCGGAAAGATTGATTTGCAGAATCGTGATTTGACGGAAAAAGACGCGGTCGTCGGCATCGCCGCTTCGGGCAGGACGCCTTATACAATCGGCGCGGTCGAATATGCGAAAAGTTTGGGTTGTTTTACGGCTTGCGTAAGTTGCGTTCCCAATTCATTAATTACAAAAACGGCAGAGATTGCCATTGTTGCCGTTGTCGGCGCGGAAGCAATTGCTGGTTCTTCAAGGATGAAAGCGGGGACGGCGCAAAAAATGGTTTTGAATATGATTTCCACCACCGCA
Source organism: Acidobacteriota bacterium (assembly GCA_030857305.1). Lineage (GTDB taxonomy): Bacteria > Acidobacteriota > Blastocatellia > Pyrinomonadales > Pyrinomonadaceae. The sequence goes on along the minus strand of JALZOH010000067.1, from coordinate 6,206 downwards.
ATGATTCGGCTCGGCTTTGTCAAAGGCAATCGGATGACGAATGTTAAATCATCGAATGAAAAATTAAAAGAACGCGCTGTGCGAATTTTGATGGCGGAAACTTTGCTTGATGAAACGGCAGCGGAAAATTTAATAACAAAAGCCGGCGGTGATTTGCGTGTGGCAATCGTGATGCAAAAGGCTAATGTAAGTTTTGAAACGGCTCAAAACATTTTGTCTGAAAATAATTTTGTCATCGAGAAAGCCGTCGAATCAGTAAAATAAAATGCAAACATTAGATTTAATCATTATTTTCGGCTACTTAATCGGCGTAACTTTATTCGGCGTGTGGTTTTCGTCGAAGCAGGAAACGACCGAAGATTATTTTGTCGGGAGTCGAAATGTTCCGTGGTGGGCGATTGCCGCTTCGATTGTGGCGACGGAAACTTCGACGATTACTTTTATTTCCGTTCCCGGAATCGCGTTTGCAAAAGGCGGAAATTTTCAGTTTCTGCAACTGGTCTTCGGTTATATGTTCGGTCGCGTTGTGATCTCCCTGCTTTTTATCCCGATGTATTTTCGCGGCGAATTGCAGACGGTTTATCAACTGCTTGGGACGCGCTTTGGCTCGAAGGTAAAAATGCTTGCGTCCGCCCTGTTTGTCGTGATGCGGAACATTGCCGACGGAATTCGCCTGCTTTTAACCGCGATTGTTTTAGCCGCTGTTTACGTCGCGTTTCAACCCGCTGCCGACACGACGACGATTACGATTTTTGCGATTATTCTGCTCGGAGTAGTGATGATTATTTTCACATACTACGGCGGAATGGAAGCGGTAATTTGGGTGGAAGTTGTTCAATTAGCGATTTATATCGGCGGCGCATTCGCAGCGGCAGTCGTCCTGCTCGGTCAGATTGACGGCGGAATGCCGAATGTTTTGGAAATTGGTCGGCAATTCGAAAAATTTGATTTGTTCGATTTTGGTTTTCGTTCAACCGAACATTACCTGGCTTTGCCTTTTACCGATTACAAATACACTTTTAATTTGCCGATTGATTTTACCAAGACTTACACATTTTGGGCGGGACTCATCGGCGGTTGTTTTTTAACAATGTCGACACACGGCACCGACCAATATCTCGTCCAGCGTTATCTTTGCACGAACAAACCTTCGAGCGCGTCGTTGGCTTTGCTGTCGTCCGGCACGGTTGTTCTCGGACAATTTATCGGATTTCTTTTCATCGGCGTTTTATTGTTTGCGTTTTACGCGCCTTATAACGCGGTTGAATATACAAATGCGGGCGTTTTAAATTCTGGCGTTCCGGCGACGTTTCCGTTTGCGGGTGGTGACAAGGTGTTTCCCGATTTTATTACAAAATTTATGCCGTCGGGTTTATCGGGTTTGGTCATTGCGGCGATTTTCGCGGCGGCGCTTTCTTCGTCCTTGAACTCGATTGCGGCGACTTTCGTCAACGATTTATACAAACCGTTTGCCAGAGACAAATCCGACCGCCATCTTCTAAAAATTTCGGGTTTGCTGACCTTGATTATCGGGATCGTGCAAATCCTCGTCGCGCTCTTCGTGATGAATCAACAACGCTCCGCGCTCGACCAGGCGCTTTCTATTGCGTCGCTTTTTAACGGTCCGGTGTTGGGCGTGTTTCTCGTCGGAGCTTTTATTAAAAGAGCGAACGAATCGGCGGCTTTAACCGGAATGCTGGCGAGCATTTTACTGATGATTTACATCAAATTTTTTACTCCACTGGCGTGGACTTGGTATGTTTTAATCGGCAGTTTGACGACGTTTTTAATCGCGTGGCTGGCGAGTCTATTTTTCACTGCCCAAGAATCTCAGGATAATTAAATCGTCCAGCTCAAATAATATTTGATGGAAAACAAAAACTTCCCGGCAACTATTCACTGACTTTTTTTATCAGAATTTTTTATGTATTCTGTCATTACACGTTCATAAGTCTTATAGCAGTAAGCAGTAAATCAATGAAAAAATTAACCATCCTTCTAACTTTATTTTGTCTTCTGAGTTTATGTGTTTCTTCTTCTCTTTTTGCACAAAACATAAAATTTCGCCCTTCGGAAAAGGCGCAGAAATGGGCTGAAAAGCAATTGAAAAAGATGTCTGTGGACGAGAAAATCGGTCAACTTGTCCACGTTGGCATCAACGCTAGATTCTTAAATCAATCAAGCCCTGAATTTCTTGAACTTAAACGCCAGGTCGTCGATAACAAAGTCGGTGGCATTATCGTTTTTGTCGGCGGCGTTTACGAAACGGTTCACTTGATGAACCGGATGCAGGAGTTAGCTCGAATGCCTCTGCTTATTTCCTCGGATTTTGAGACGGGTGTGGCGATGCGCTTTACCGACACGACAAATTTTCCCTGGAATATGGCGATTGCGGCGACCGGCAACCCTGAATTTGCCCGTCGTGAAGGTGTCATTGCCGCCCGTGAAGCGCGAGCGTTAGGCGTGCAGTGGGCGTTTGCACCGACGGTTGATGTCAACAACAACGCCGATAACCCGGTGATCAACGTTCGTTCATATGGCGAAAATCCGTTGGACGTTTCACGCTTTGCCGTCGCATTTACACAAGGACTGCAAAGCGGAAATGTCTTAGCAACAGCGAAGCATTTCCCCGGACACGGCGACACGGCGGTTGATTCTCATCGCGGTTTGCCGGTTATCAATTTACCGCGTTCACGTCTTGATCAAATCGAACTCGCTCCTTTTAAGTCGGTCATTGATGGCGGCATCGGCTCGGTGATGATTTCGCATATCAGTCTGCCGCAAATTGACGCCACAAAAGTTGAACCGCTCAAAAAATCCATCAAAGCAAGTTATACCGAATCGGAAGTCATCAATGAAAACACGACCCTGCCAGCGACGCTTTCGCCAAACGTCGTGACGCAAATGCTGCAAAAAGATTTGAATTTTGACGGCTTAATCGTGACAGATGCGATGGATATGAGCGGGCTCACACTGTATTTTAATCAGGACGAAGCGGCGGTTCGCGCAATCTTGGCGGGCGCGGACGTTCTGCTCAAACCGGCGAGCGCCGATGTCGCCATTAGAGGATTAAAAGAAGCTGTCGGCAACGGTCGAATTTCCGAACAGCGCCTCAACCATTCGGTTCGTAAAGTCCTCGCGTGGAAACACCACTTGGGTTTGGACGAACAAAAAATCACGCCCCTCGAACAAATTGATAAAACCGTTTCTGCCGATGAAACGCGCCTTCTGTCAAACGAAATTGCTGACAACGCGATAACTTTAGTAAAAAGCGAAGAAAGTGTTTTGCCGCTCAAAAAAGACAGGAAAGTTTTTCTTTTCGGAGTGACCAACGGCGAAGATCGCAATTTCGTCGCCAACACTTTTCAGCGTACACTGAGGCTGGCAGGGATTAATGTTGAAGCGATAATTCTTGATGAACGCTCGACCGAAACCGAGATGAACGAAGCCAGAAAAAAAGCCTCTGAAGCAGATGTCATTTTAGCAGGGCTTTTCGGGCGCGTGCGTTCGGGAGCCAAAAACAGCGTCGGTATTCCTGAAGCAGGCGCGAAAGTTTTGCGCGAATTCTTGAGCAGCGATAAAAAAATTGTCAGCATCAGTTTCGGCAATCCTTACTTGCTCAGCAATTTCCCCGAAATGAAAACTTACGTCGTCGCCTATGGCGATATGCCGAGTTTGCAGCGAGCAACGGCGCGTGCGCTAGTCGGCGAAATTGATTTTAAGGGGAAATTACCGATTTCTCTGAACGAAAAATACCGGCGCGGAACCGGATTATCTCTCAAATGAAAGTAATGATTTCACCGCAGAGGCGTAAAGATAACGCGGAGAAACGCAGAGAGAATCTTGGCGAAACTCGGCGAAAACTCTGCGTCTCGGCGGTAAAAATTTCTTTATCCAAATATAGAATCGAAGAATCGCGGAGCGAATCTATTTTTTAGAAGTAAATGCCATTTTTAAAACAACCCCGGGCGGCTTGGACAATCGAAAATTTTCTCGATGTCAAATACAGACAATTACATATCAACGGCGTTTCCGCAATTGATTTGGCACGCGAATTTGCGACGCCGCTTTTTGTTTTCAGCGAATCAAGAATCAAACAAAATATCGAGCGTCTCAAAAAAGCTGAAAGCGTCATTGATTGCCGTCTGAAAATTTGTTACGCGGCAAAAGCAAACTCAAACATGGCGATTTTGCGAACGGTCAGAGAGGCAGGAAGCGATTTGGAAGTAAACTCCGGCGGCGAACTCTTCAAAGCTCTGAAAATCGGCTTCAAGCCCGCACAAATTATTTTTAACGGCACGAGCAAAACCGAAATCGAACTGGAATCTGCGATAAGCGCCGGAATTTATGCGATTCAATCCGATTCGCTGTATGAAATTGAATTAACCGAGAAAGTCGCGCGCAGATTGAATAAAAAGGCAAATGTTTCTCTACGGCTGGTTCCCGAAATCGAAACAAACACGCATAGCGGTTTGCAAACCGCACTTTTAACTTCAAAATTCGGAATGATGCCGGACGAAGCATTAAAAGCTTTTTGCCGGTGGCACAACGCCGAATTTCTCAACTTGTGCGGCATCCATCTGCACATCGGTTCGCAAACACCCGATGCCGAACCGTACACCGAGGCGTTTAAGACTTTATTTGAAAACCTGGTTAAAATCTACGAAGAAACAAATCTAAAACTTTCGCACATCAATTTAGGCGGCGGTTTCCCCATCAATTATCTGCGCGACCGCGCTCAAGCCGCAGACTTTCCCCACGCCCAGCAAGAATTATTCAGCGCGACACTTGAACCCGTCGAAGTTCTGCAAAAAGCGTGGCGTGGGGTCAAAGAAATTGCCGAAAACGCTAACGCCGCGCATCTTCTGAAAGATATAACTTTGCTGCTCGAACCGGGCAGAAGCGTGATTGCCGACGCCGGAATTTGTTTAACGACGGTTTGCAATCGAAAAGTAAGACCCCTTCAAAATTCAAAAATTGATTCAGCGGAATCCAAAATCCAAAATCCAAAATCCAAAATCCCAGAGGATATTTGGCTTTTAACCGACGCGGGTTTCAACATCTTGCTTTCGATGGAAACTTACAAATGGTATTACCAGTTGATTTCCGCCGAAAGAGCCGATGAAGCGCACGATTTCCCCTATAAACTCGCCGGACCTTTGTGTGACGGCGGCGATGTCTATTTTGACATCGAAGGACAAAATCGTTTGCCCGATTACCGCCTTTTGCCGGAAAACGTTCAGCCAAACGAGATTTTAGCGTTATTAAACTGCGGCGCTTACTCAATCGCGCAAATGTTTCAATACAACGGGCGGCAGCTTCCGGCAATTGTTTTGATTAAAGAAACCGGTGAAGTTGAGTTGATTAGAAAACGCGATACTTTCGAGGATTTGCTGACAAATGATTTATTTTAGACGGTGGAGTTATTACGATAGAGGAGTATCAGTGAAAAGTTTTAGTAAAATTTACAACATTTTTGATAATGTCGCTGCCTTCACGCTCGCGTCCAATGACTTGTTCAAGGCACATTGTTTACTGCGCTAAACTAATAACACCCGCACCATTCGCTAGCAACGCTTCCGTAACGTCAGATGGAAGCTTCACAATATAAAATCGATTTGCGATAAATGCGTAGTCCTCGCCCGATTCGTCAATAACGCGCAAATAGCCTTCTGCTGCCGCTTCCTCGTCCGGAATAACTCGGTAGAGTTTACCCACTTCCAACGATGCTGCATAATCGTTATTGTTCAGGCAAATCGCAAATTGTTTGGTTTCTTCAGATTTCATCTTTAATCTAAAAACGGCAACTTTAGCTTAAACTCTCGCTTGCCAATGCTATGTGCTTCGTACCAATGCACCTCTGCTAATCTGATTCTACCACTTATGAGGCGCACGGTCGCAACACCTTTTAACTTGCGCCATCTACCTTTGCCGTATTGTTTCTGCAATCTGGCGCGGTTACGAACCCCGCTGCCGACGGCAATTGTTTCGATGGCGTTTATTTCACTGATAATTTCGAAGTCCACAGCCGAAAATCTTGTCAAACATTGCCGCGAAACTCAAGGAAAGCACCGAATTTTGTGTTATGCACTCACCTTACGCAGGTGATTGAAAAAAGAGTAAGATTTTTGCATGGACGAAATAGCAGAAATCTACTCGGATTATTTGATTGCATCATTTGGTTTGACAACTGCCACCGGTTTAAG